>JAEZYZ010000114.1 GCA_023418705.1 Pseudomonadota bacterium
GCTCGCTGCCGCGGCCTTCGCTCGGCTCCCCCTCTTGCTCCGCGTCGAAATCTGCGCCCGCTGCGTCCGCGGGCGCGTCGGACACGGTGTACGACGGCAGGTCGTCATCGCGTCCCTCCGGCTCCGATCCACGTCCCCGCCGGCGACGGCGGCGCCGGCGGCGCCCCCCGTCCCGATCCGCGCGCTGCCGCTCCGCCTCCTCCACGTCATCGGAGCCCGCGAAGATCGGCTCGTCGTCGTCCTCCTCCGGCTCGAAGATCTGGGTGGCCCCGGCCGCGAATTGTGCCCGCGCGATCTCGTCTTCGGCCGGCGGCGGGCCCTCCTCTTCGGCCTCCAAGGCGACCTCTGCATCCTCATCCGCGGCGCCATTGGCTTCCGGCGGCTCCGGGAGATCGACCCCCGCTGCCGCGATGCGCTCGAGCGCCGGGGTGCGGTCGGCCAACCCCTGCTCGATCATCTTGGTGTCCCATTCGCGGAGCGCGAAGACCCCCGGCTTGACGCGAACGAGCGGGTTTTCCTTTTCCCCCTTTTTGACCAGCGCCGCCAGGCGCGCCCCCATCGTCACCTCCGGGCTCTTGCCCACGTGACTGAGAAGGTTTTTTTCAATGGCGACGTCCGTGATCTCCTTATAGTGCAAAGGCTTTCCGACCAGGCGCAGCACCTGCGCCGCAGCTTCCGTGAATGTCATTCCGAATCGTCTCTTGGTTGAGGGAGAACATCGTTCTCTCTTTCAAGGGTCTCCGGGGAAGCGCACATCGCTCCCGCCACCGGCAGAACACCTTTCCGGCCGCGACATAGCACGCCCGGTTTGAAGCTCCAACAGCTCTCCCAAGGGCCGCTGGTCGAAACGGCCCTTCAGACCCAGACGCGCTCGGCGGCGCGCTGGTACGCTCGCAGGGTCGCGTCATCGTAAAGAACGAACCGACAAACGCGCACCACTGGGGCGGCCGGCAGGTGTTCGCGCAAGGTCCGGAGCGCGACCAGGGCGGCGTCCTGGACCGGGTAGCCGTACACCCCGGTGCTGATGGACGGGAAGGCGATCGAGGCGATCTTTTCCGCCTGGCAGATCTTTAGTGCCTGGCGATAGCAGCTCGCCAACAGCTCTGCGGCTCGCGCGCCCTCCTGAGCGAAGATGGGTCCGACGCAGTGGATCACGTGCCGGGCCTTCAACCCAAACCCCGGCGTCAGCACGGCCTGTCCCGTGGGGAGCACTCCCCCTGGCAACCCCACCTTCACGCGATGCAGCGCCCGCTGCAGCTCCGGCCCTGCCGCCCGGTGGATCG
Source organism: Pseudomonadota bacterium (assembly GCA_023418705.1). Taxonomy (GTDB): domain Bacteria; phylum Myxococcota_A; class Polyangia; order Polyangiales; family Polyangiaceae; genus JAEZYZ01. The sequence continues at coordinate 1,284 of JAEZYZ010000114.1, forward strand.
CGCCGTCCACGCCCCCGCCGGCCATCAACATGCCGTTGGCAGCGTTCGCGATGGCGTCGGTCGCCGACTGGGTGATGTCGCCCTGAACCAACTCGAGGCTCGCCGCCCCCGCCGTCAACGCTTGCACCTCGCTACCTATAGCCTGACTCATCCCCTCATTTCCTTAGGAAGTTCTCGCCGAAGCTGTTCACCGGCGGGTGACCGGCAAGGCCTTCGATGTTCGTTCGTAGGGCGAGTCGGGTAAACTGAACGTCCGGCGACCGTCGATTCGGCTTCCGAGCCAAAGGGCCCCTTTTGGCGTAGACTCCAGCGAGTGGACGCGGCACGGGTCGTCGGCGAGCTGACCACCGCGGCGGAGCGCCTGGGCGTTCGCGTGCGCTGCGAGCGGCTCCCGGCTCGCAGCAGCGGCGGGCGCTGCCGCGTCGGCGAGCGCGAGCTGTTCTTCATCGACGCCGGTCTCGGGCAACGGGATCGGGCGGCGCTGCTGGCCGATCTGCTCGCCGAGCTGGATTGCCCGCTGGACGCCCTCAGCCTGGAAGGGCGGGAGCTGGTCGAACGCGCCCGGCGCCGCCGCCGGGCTCACGGTCGCGCCCAAGCTCCCGCACCGGCCGTGATCCGGCTCGAGCGGCCGAAACCGGGGCTGCGGCGAGCCCTGCCGCGCGACGGCAGCGGCGACTGAAGGTGTGCGGTCCGGAGCGACTTGCCGTATGAGGACCGGGTGAAGCTGCTCGAACAGGTGCCGCTGGCCCCGCGCTGCACGCTCGGCGTGGGAGGGCCAGCCGCGTACTTCGTCGAAGCCCACGACGAGCCAGCGCTGTTCGAGGCGATCGACTGGGCCGACCGCTTCGGGGTGCCCGTGCGGGTGCTCGGCGGCGGCAGCAACGTCGTGATCGCGGACGGGGGGTTCGATGGGCTCGTCGTGCAAATCGCGCTGCGCGGCATCGAAGAGCAGCCGGACGACCCGATGTGCCGCGTCACGGCGGCGGCGGGCGAGCCCTGGGACGCGCTGGTCGCCCGCGCCGTGCAAGCGCAGCTTGCGGGCATCGAGTGTTTGAGCGGCATCCCCGGACTGGTCGGGGCCACGCCGATCCAGAACGTAGGGGCCTACGGCCAGGAGGTGGCCGACACGATCGAGCGGGTGCGCGCCTACGATCGGATCGAGCGGCGGGTCGTCGAGCTCGAGGCCAAGGCGTGCGCGTTCGGCTACCGCGACAGCCGCTTCAAGTCGCAGGAGCCGGACCGCTACGTGGTGCTCGCGGTCACCTATGCGCTGGAGCGGGGCGGCGCCCCGACGATCCGCTACCCGGAGCTGGCGCGTCGCCTGGCGGCCTCGGGGATCGACCGCCCCACGCTGTCGGGGGTGCGTGAAGCGGTGCTCGAGCTGCGGCGCGGCAAGTCGATGGTGATCGACGCGCTCGATCCGAACCGTCGCAGCTGCGGCTCGTTCTTCCTCAATCCGATCGTCAGCGCCGAGCGCCACGCCGAGCTGGCGGTCGCGATCGGGGAAGCGATGCCGAGCTATCCGCAACCCGACGGCAGCGTGAAGCTCTCGGCGGCCTGGCTGATCGAGCGGGCGGGCTTTTCGCGGGGGGAGCGGCAGGGGCGCGTCGGATTGTCGAGCCGACACAGCCTCGCGCTCGTCTGTCACGACGGGGCACGCGCAGACGAGCTGATCGCGTTCGCACGCGGCGTGCGGCGCCGGGTGCTGTCGGCGTTCGACATCCTGCTGCGACCGGAGCCGGTTTTCTGGGGCTTTTCGAGCCTGGACGAGGGCTTGCCCGACGAGCGCCTCGCCTGAGCCCGGTCCGCGAGCCCGGCGCCGATCGATCACACCGCGGGTTGATGGGCCGTCTCTCCGAGCGCCGACTGCACGCGCTCGTAGACGGCATCGACCGCCTGGTCGAGCTTGTCGACCTCGGTTCCGCCCGCCTGTGCCATGTCGGGTCGACCGCCGCCCGACCCGCCGACGATCTGGGCGATCGGGCGGATGAGATCGCCCGCGCGCAGCTTCGCGGTGAGCGGCTTGCTCACCGTCAACACGAGCTGCGCCTTGCCATCGCTCTCCGAGGCCACGAGCACCACGGCGCTGCCCAGCTTGTCGCGGAGCTGCTCGGCCAGCTCGCGCAGAGCGCCGCGGTCGGTCAGCTCCGTCTTGACCCCGAGCACCTTCACCCCGGCGATCTCCCGCGCCGCCGCGAGCGGATCGGCGCCGCCGCTGGCCCCCGCGCCCGCCATGAGCTTGCGCTGCAGCTCTTCGATCCGGCGCTCGAGCTGCCGCTCGTGCGTCACCAGGCGCTCGAGCTTCTCCGTCAGCTGCGGCACGCTCGTCTTGGCGAGCTGCGCCGAACGGGCGAGCGTGCTCTCGAGCTCGCGCACGTAGCCGAGGGCGCCCTCCCCCGTCGTGGCGATCAGCCGCCGAACCCCAGCGGCGATGCCTTGCTCCGAAATGATCTTGAAGAGCCCGATGTCGCCCGTGGCGCGCGCGTGCGTCCCACCGCAGAGCTCCACCGACTCCCCCATCGAGAGCATGCGCACCGAGTCGCCGTACTTCTCTTCGAAGATCATCATGGCGCCCCGCTCCCGCGCTTCGTTCATCCCGAGCACCTCCGTCTGCACGGGCGTGTTGCGCAGCACCGCCTGGTTCACCAAGTCCTCGATGCGGGCGATCTCCTCTTGGGTCAGCGCTTTGCCGTGCGTGAAGTCGAAGCGGAGCCGGTCTGGACCCACCAGCGAGCCTTTCTGCTGGGCGTGCGTCCCGACCACCTGGCGCAGCGCCCAGTGCAGCAGGTGCGTGGCGGAGTGGTTGCGCCGCACCGCCTCGCGCCGTTCGACGTCGACCGCGAGCTCGACCTCGTCGCCGCTGGCGATCGTCCCCGACTCGACACGAGCGCGGTGCACGACCAGCCCCGCCAGCGGCTTGACCGTATCGTTCACGCAGAGGCGCGCCGCGCCGCTCGAGAGGATCCCGGTGTCCCCCACCTGACCGCCCGCCTCGGCGTAAAACGGCGTGCGCTCGCACACGATTTCGACCTCCTCCCCCGCGCTCGCCGTGTCCACCAGCTGCCCGTCGCGGAGGATGGCAGCGACACGACTGCGATCGACGTCGCGCTCGTAACCCGTGAACTGCACGCCGCCGGGGGGCAGCCGCTCGAGCGCCTGGCGATAGACGCCTTCGATCGCCTGGTCGATGCCCTTGAACTCCGAGCGGCGGCGCGCCTCTTCGAGCGCGGCGTCGTAGCCGGCGATGTCCACGCCGTAGCCGCGCTCCAGACAGATGACCTCGGTCAAATCCAACGGGAAGCCGTAGGTGTCGTAGAGCTGGAAGGCGTCTGCACCGGCGAGCACCTTGCTTCCCTCCCGATCGAGCGCCGCGAACCGCTCGTCGAGCAAGTTGAGCCCCCGTTCGATGGTCTGCCGAAACCGCACCTCTTCTTGCTCTGCGACGCTGGCGATGAGCTCGCGCCGCTCGTTGAGCTCCGGGTAGTGCTCGCCCATCGATCGCACCACGTCGAGCGCGACCTGGTGCAAAAATGGCTCTCGGATCCCCAGCCGGTGGCCATGGCGGATGGCGCGGCGCATGACGCGCCGGAGCACGTACTCTCGCCCCGTCTTGTCGGGCAGGATGCCCTCGGCGATCAAGAACGCCGTGGTGCGCGCGTGGTCGGCGATCACCCGCATGCTGACGTCGTCGGGGCTCATGCTGCCGCCATAGGGCTTGCCCGCGAGCTCGGCGGCGCGGTCGACGAGCGCCCGCAGCACGTCCGTGTCGTAGTTGCTGAGGGTCCCCTGGACCACCGACGCCAGGCGCTCGAGCCCAGCGCCGGTGTCGATGCTGGGGGCCGGCAGCGGATCGAGCCGGGGCGCGCCGTCGACCAGCTGTCGCTCGAACTGCATGAACACGAGGTTCCAGATCTCGAGCCAGCCGAACCCTTCGGGGGTCTGCTCGGCACCGAACACCGACAGGTCGGGGGACGGACCGTTGTAGAAGTAGATCTCGCTGCACGGCCCGCAGGGACCGGTGTCCCCCATTTGCCAGAAGTTGTCGGCCATGCCGAGCCCGCGCACCCGATCGTCGCCGAAACCGCTGACCTTCTTCCAGAGATCCCGCGCGGTCTCATCGGCGGCGATCCCCGCCTCTCCCTGGAAGTAGGTGCACACGAGCCGCTCGGTCGGCAGCCCGAGCTCCTTGGTCAAAAACTCCCACGCGAAGACGATCGCCTCCTCTTTGAAGTAGTCGCCAAAGCTGAAGTTGCCGAGCATCTCGAAGAAGGTGTGGTGGCGGGGCGAGGGGCCGACTTGCTCGAGGTCGTTGTGCTTGCCGCTGATGCGGATGCATTTCTGGCTGGAGGCGGCGCGCGGGATGACCCGCCGCTCGCGACCGGTGAAGACGTCCTTGAACTGCACCATGCCCGCGTTCGCGAACATCAAGCTCGGATCGTTGCTGGGGACGATCGGGCCGCTGCCGACGACTTCGTGACCGCGGGCGGCGAAGAACTCGAGGAAGGCGCGACGAAGCTCACTGGACGTCTTGGTCATCGTGGGGTTTTCTAGCACAAGCGCGCCGCCCCTTCGCCCCTTCCCCACGGCGCCCCCGTGAGCATGGTAA
>JAEZYZ010000117.1 GCA_023418705.1 Pseudomonadota bacterium
CGGACTTGATGGCCCGCGGCCCCGGCGCGCGGGGCCCGCCCGAGTCCGGCGACCCGCGGCCGCCGCCGGTCGGCGCGACGGCCGGGCGACAGCGTGGGCGGCGCCCCGGCGCCCAAGCCAGGCGGGCCCATGGGCGGCGGTGAACGGCGGCGGCCGAGCCGAGCCCCGAAGACGCTGAAGGCGACCGATCACCCGGATCTGGGGGCGGAGGTGCTGCGGCGGATCAAGGCCTCATATCGGCCCGTGCTGGTCGTGCTGTCTGGCGCCGCGGTGGGTGAGCGGGTGGTGGTCGATCGGACGCTGGTCGTCGGCCGCGACCCTGAGGCGGGGCTGACCCTGACCGATGCCCTGGTGTCTTGGCACCACGCCAGCATCGAAGACCGCGGAGACAGCTGGTCGGTGGTCGATCTCGACAGCACCAACGGCACCTTCGTCAACGGGGAGCGGATCGAGGAGTCGCCGCTGCGGCCGAACGACAAGATCGGATTCGGCCAGACCGTCGTGAGCTTCGAGCTTCAGGATGAGCTTCAACAAGCATATACGGATGTGGTCGAACGCCTGCTGAACGTCGACGATCTCTCGGGGCTTTTGGTGCGGCGCCGGTTCGACACCGAGCTGGTCCAGCTCCTGGAAGCGGCCCGGCACCACGGGCGCAGCCTGGCCCTTTTGGTGATGGATCTCGACGGCGTGAAGCGGATCAACGACACCTACGGACACCTGTTCGGGGCCTATGTCATCGGCGAGGCGGGGCGCGTCATCGGTGGCGTGATCGGTGACGCGGGCATCGCGTGCCGGTTCGGCGGCGACGAGTACCTGGCCGCCCTGCCGGGGCTCACCACCGAGCAGGCGATCGAGGTGGGAGAGCGCATCCGCGAGGCGGTGGCGGCCTTTCCCTTCGAGCGCGAAGGGATCCCGCTCCGACCGGGCATTTCCATCGGGGCCGCCGCGTTCCCCGAGGACGCTGGCGACGCCGAGTCGCTCTTCCAGCGCGCCGACGAGGCGCTGTACCGCGCCAAGGCCGGCGGCAAGAACCGCGTCTGCCGCTGACGCGGGGCTCCGCGCGACGGCGAAACATCCGCCTGGACGCCCACCCCGGCGCCGATCCGAGTACATCCCCTAGGGGGCGATCCTCTGATAGCCTGTCGACTAGCGCGGCTTTCGATGAGTGAACGGTCCATGCAAACACGCTTGGGCCCTCGGCTGTTGATCGAGCCGAAAAGCCTCCCTCTCGATCGCCGCACCGAGTTCGTGTCTGCGAGGCCACCTGGAGTGGCGCTCAGCGAAAAACTCAGCCCGAGCCATCCGTTGGAGATCCTATGACGATGACGTCTTCGAAGCCGAGCCGCGCGCCCACCGCGCTCGCGCTGAAGATCGAAGAGCTGAACGCCGTGCTCGATCAGCGTGTCGAAGAGCCAGGGCCGATCCTCGACGCGCTCGTCTCGAGCGTCGCCAGGGGGCAACCCGTCCCCGAGCTGTGGAACAAGCTGCATCAAGGCGCGCTGCGCGACGACAAGCTGGCCGAGCTCGCGTTCGCCTACGAAGGGGTGGGGCAGGACCGACGCGTCAAGCTGCTGCCGGTCGAGCAACAGGTCGAGATCTACCTGCACGCCGTCGATTTCTTCGAGCACGTCTTTCAGGATTTGGACGGCGCCATTTCCTACGCCGAACGGGCGCTCGGGGTCGTGCCCAACCACCCGCTGGCGGTCGAGCGGCTCGCGGCGCTGCTGAAGGCGTCGGGCTACCAGCTGCGGCTGGCGCGGCTCTATCTGGAGCTCGCGGGGGCCGAGCGGGATCGGGACCAGCAGCTCGCGCTCTTGCGGCAGGCGGCCGAGCTCGCGGCCGATCCGTCACCGGCGGCGGTGGATCTCGCGATCGAGGTGTATCAGCGCATCTTGCGGGTCGACCCAGCCGACGCCGTGGCGCGGGATGCCCTGGAGAGCCGGCTGCTGCAGTGCGGGCGACCGCGCGACGCCGCCAAGCTGCTCGAGCAGGCGCTGTTGCGCGACGTGCCGCTCGAGGAGCAGGAAGCGCGTGGCATTCGAGAGCGGCTCATCGGGCTCTACACGGAGGCCCTCGGCGATTCGCAGAAGGCCATCCCCCACGTCGAAGCCGTGCTGGCGATGGACCCCCGGCACGAGCGCGCGCGGCAGGTCGCCGAGAGCTTGCTCGAAAACCGGGCCGTCGCCGCGCGGGCCGCAGCGGCGCTGTCGGACGCCTACGAGAAGGTGGGCGATCTATCGAACGCTGCCGCGATGTTGACGCTGGAGCTCAAGATCGTCCGCGGCCCCCGCCGCATGGAAGCCCAGCGCCGCCTCGGGATCCTCAGACAGGACGCGCTCGATGATCCGGCAGGTGCGCTCGAGCTGCTCGCGCCGGTCGTGGCCGGGGATCCGGGCGACGACGACTTGCGGGCGCGCTACGTGTCGTTGAGCGCCAGCTTGAATCAGCCGCTCGAGGCCGCACGCCTTCTGTCCCGGGCGCTGCAGACCTGTCGCGACCCGGCGGTGCGCGCCCGCGTCTCGGCCGAGATCGGCAACGTCTTCATGCAAGCGGGGGATCCGAAGCGGGCTCAGGCTGCGTTCCAGCAGGTCATCTCCTCGGGCCAGGACGACCGCGCCGTGCTCGAAGCCGCCCGTCGCTTGGCGGAGCTGCACGCCGACGCGGGGGACGTCAAGCAGCTCTGCGCGGCGCTCGAGCTGGTCGTCAAGCTCGAGCCGGAGCGAGAGCCGAGGCACGCCGCGGCGCGCCGGCTGGCGCGCCTGTGCGAAGGGGAGCTGAACGACCCGGCGCGGGCGGTGGCCGCCTACCGAGCGCTCGTCGATTCGTCGTGGGCCGACGAGGCGCTGCGCAAGCTCGAGGCCATCTGCGAGCAGACCGGGGACTACGACGGGCTGATCGTCGCGCTCGAGCGGCGCGCCGAGCGCAGCGAGGATCCGGAGCTCGCCCGTGAGCTCAGGTTCCGCGCGGCGGAGCTCCGATCGGACGAGCGCCGCGACCGCGCCGGCGCGCTCGAGGCATGGAATGCGTACATGGAGGTCTACGGACCTTCGCGCGAGGTGCACGCCCGGCTGATCCCGCTGCTCGAGCAGGAGAAGGCCTGGGATCGCCTCGCCAGCGTCCTGGAGCGGGAGGTCGAGCTCGCGCCCGAGGGCGAGCGTCCGGCGCTGTGGTCGCGCCTCGGTCAAATCCGCGCGGCGCGCCTGGAAGATCTCGCGGGCGCGCTCGCGGCGTTTCGACGGGCGCTCGAGCTGGATCCGTCCGAGCGCACCGCGCGCGCCGCGGTCGAGAAGCTGCTGGCGGCCGGGGAGCACCGCCTCGAGGCGGCGAGCATCCTCGAGGCCGTCTATCGGGCCGAGGCCCCGGGGGCGGGGCTCGTGCGCGTCCTGGAGACCCGCGGCGAGCTGTCGAGCGAGCCGGGGGAGCGGCTGCACGCGCTCAGCGAGGCCGTGGGCATCGCCGAGGCGAACCTCGCCAACGCCGAGCGCGCCCTCGAGCTCGCAGGGCGTGGACTGTGGGAGAGCGTGCAGCACGACCGCGAGCAGCTGTCCGAGTGGCTCACCCGGGTGCAGCGCTTCTCCGGGGAGCTCGGTGACCTCGCGGGGCGGGCCCGCCACCTGTCGAGCGCGCTCGGCGCGGCGCGCATCGACTCGGAGCCGATGTGCAGCCTCGCCCGCGCCACCGCGGACGCCCTGGTGGCGGCGGGGGAGCCCGGTCAGGCCGTAGACGTCTACCGACGGGCGCTCGAGTTCGACCCGACCTCCGCCGAGCTCCTGCAGCGCATCGACGAGCTGTTGGCCCAACAAGGCGATCCGGGCGAACGGCTCGCGTTGTATCGGGCGGCGCTCGAGCAAGAGCAGGATTCGGGCAGAAGGCGCGAGCTCCTGCACACCATCGGCTCGCTCCAGCGGCGGGAGCTCCAGGACGCTGCCGCCGCGATCGCGACCTATCAGCTGGCGCTGCAGGTCGACGGGCGCGATCTGGGCGCGCATCAGGCGCTGGTCGACATCTACTCCGAGCAGCAGGATTGGGACGCCGTCTACGGCGAGCTCGAGCGCATGCTGTCCGAGCTCGAGGGCGAGCGGCGCACGGCCGCGCTGATCCGGATGGCCGAAGTCAGCCTGCGCAACGACCGCCCCAAGCGGGCGCTCGGCCACTACCGTGAGGTGCTCAAGAGCGCCGACCTCGACGAGGCCGTGCTCGAGTCGATCGAGCAGCTGGCGCGCGCCCGCAGCGACGCGGAGACGACCCGCGCCGTGCTCGAGCGCCGAGTGGCTCGCGCGACGGATCCGGAAGAGCAGGCCGCCCTCTTCGAGCGGCTCGGCGACGTGCAGGCGACGCAGCTCGGCGACGACGCGGCCGCGGTCGAGTCGTTCTTGGCGGGTGCGCGGCTGTGTGAAGGCGCCGCGGCGGACGAGGAACGCGCGCGGCGGCTGCTCGAGCGCGTGCTCGAGATCGTGCCGGATCACCGAGAGAGCGCCGAGCGCTTGCTCGAGCTGCACGCCCGAGCTGGCCACTGGGAGCGGCTCGTGCGGCCGTTCGGGGTCCTGCTGCAGATCAGCGGCGGTGAGAAGCAGCTGGCGGCCATCTTGCTCTCGCTCGAGGCGCAGGCGGTGGCTTCCGGACAGGTCGACACCTTCGTGCGCCTGGTGGACGCCGTGCTCGAGCGACAGGAGCTCGAACCCGGCAAGCTGCAGAAGCTCAACATGGCCAAAGCCCGCGCGCTGTCGGCCGACCCGGCGCGCCAGGAAGAGGCCGCCGCGGTCTTCCGCCAGCTGCTTCAGCTGCCCGAAGCAGACGCGGCGGCGGTCGTGGAGGCGTTCGAGCGCTTCCTGGTCGAAGCCGGCGACGGCGCCGCGGCGCGCCGCGAGGACTGGCGGTGGCTGTTCGACTGGCGCGCGCGCACGTCGCCCGAGCCGGTGTCCGTGTTGATGACCTGGGCGCGCGCCGAAGAGGAACGGTTCGGCGATCCGTCCGCGGCGGCCAGCTTGTACGCGCGCGCGATCGAGATCGACGCCGATCGGGTGGACGCGTTGGCGGAGCTTGCCCGGATCCTGGTCGCGCAGGGGGAAGCGGAGCGCGCGCTGAACGCCCTGCGCTTGTTGCGGGAGAAGACCGACGGCGACACTCGGACCTCGGTCGATCTCACGCTGGCCGGGGTGCTGCTCGACGCCCTCGGGCGTCCGGACGAGGCGCTCGACGTCGTGGAGCCGCTGCTCGCCGCCGCGCCGGCCGACGCCGAAGCGCTCCGCATCGTGCACCGCGCGCTGTCGGAGCCGGCGACCCGCCGGCGTGCGGCGGAGCTGCTCGAGAAGACCAGCGAAGCGACCGAGGACGTGGCCGCGCGGGCGCAGGTGCTCGAGACCTTGCTGTCGATCTCCGAGGGCACGCCGGAGCTCACCGAAGCCCGCGGCCGCTGGTACGAGCAGCTGCTCGAGTGCCAGGGGGACGACTCGGAGAGCGTGCTGGCGATCGCCTTGCGGGCAGCCGAAGAGATGCCGGGGCGGGATGGCTTGTGGGATCTGGCCGAGCGAGGCGCGCGGCGGCTCGATCGCCCTGAGCCGGTCGCCGAGGCGTACGAGCGCGCGCTCGGGCGCGAGCTCGAGCCGGAGCTGGCCGAGGCCCTCGGCCGGCGGTTGGTGGAGTTTCACGAAGAGTGGTTCGACGACCAGGAGCGCGTGATCCGCCTGCTCGATCGCGTGTTGACGCTCTGCCCGGCGGCGGGCTGGGCCTTCGATCGATTGAAGCTGGCGTTCAATGCGACGGGTCGTTGGCAGGAGCTCTTCGGGCTCTACGACCGCGCGCTGGCCGCCGCGGCCGACGAGGCCGTGCGCATCGAGCTGCTCCGGGAAGCCAGCATGGCCGCCAAGGATTTCGCGGCCGACGCCGATCGCGCGATCGCCTACCTCGAGCAGCTCCACCAGCTGTCTCCCGGTGATGGGCGGGTGGAGGCGGCGCTCGAGCGCCTGTACGAGCGGCATGGACACGTCCGGCCGCTGATCGCGCTGCTCGAAGCGCGGCTGCACGGCGAGCCGTCGGAGCCGGTCTCGTCCTTGCAGGCCCGGATCGCCAGCTTGTGGCTCGACCTCTGCGAGCCGCTGCCCGCTCACGATCTGGTGACCCAGATGATCGGTGGCGCCGAGGGCGTCCCGCTCGAGGCGGTGGAGCTGCTCGAACGACTGGTGGCGCTCCCGGCGTCGCGCGACTCCGTCCTGCCGCCGCCGAGCGAGGGGCAGAGCCGGAAGAAGCGCAAGAAGGCCACGCCGATCAGCGTGCGGGACAAGTGCGCGGCGCAGCTGCGCGCGCACTACGAATCCACCGGCCAGACCGCCGACGTCGTGCGCATGCTCGAGGTGGAGGTGGAGACCGCGCAGACCCTGCAAGAGCGGGTCGATCGGCTGCTCAAGATCGTGCAGGTCCGAACGGAGCAGCTCGGCGACGACGCCGGCGCTCTGGAGAGCCAGGCGGCGCTGGTGCGCTTGCAGCCCGAGGTGGCCGAGCACCGGGTTCGGCTCGCTGAGCTGGCGGATCGCACGGGCGAGATCGCGCGCCGGGCGGAGCTGCTCGTGACGGTGGCCGAGGGCCTCGAGGACGTCGCGCTCTGCGTCGAGCTCTTCAACGAAGCCGGGCTCGTCTACGAAGAACGCCTGGGGGAGGCGAGCCGCGCGATCGAGCTGTACGGCCGCGCGCTCGAGCGAGACGCCACGCGCGGCGCCGCCGCGCTGCTCGCCGCTCGCCGCCTGGATCCGTTGCTCGCGCAGGCGGGGCTCGCCGCGGAGCGCTGCACGG
>JAEZYZ010000134.1 GCA_023418705.1 Pseudomonadota bacterium
GCGCGGGAGACCGTGACCTCGCGAGCGCCCGCCGCGCTGGCGCGGCGCCACGTGAGCGCTGCGATCCGGCGTAAGGTGTGGGCGCGCGATGCGGGGCGGTGTGCTTACACCGACGATCGAGGACGGCGCTGTCCGGAGACTGGCAGCTTGGGAGCTGCACCACCGCGAAGCGCACGCGCTGGGCGGCCCGGACTCCGTGGACAACCTGGAGCTTCGGTGTCCTCCCCACAATCTGCTGGCGGCCGAGCAGGAGTTTGGCCGACGCCACATGGACCGCAAGCGCGGCAAGGCGCCGCCGAGCCTCGCTGCGCGAGAAGGATCTGACCTCGTGGGAGGTGCAGCCAGATCTGACCCTGCAACGTAGCCAACGCTCGGAAGCGACGTGATCCGTCCGCAATCCACGCGTTTCAAGACGCAGCCTTCACCTGGTGGACTGGATCAGTTTGCGTCACTTGGGGGCACTGCCGGTCAATGAAGCGCGCGACCTACATCCTCAGCCTCGGCTCCGTACGCGATCCACACCCGTCGGTCCCTCACTGGAGTTCGATCTCGAGCGGCGCGACTCGCCACCGTGGCGGCTGCCGGACGCGAGGATCGCGTCGGGCTGATCCGCTGCATTCCCCAAGAACTTCCGGTCTCCCGCGCCTTCCTTCCTGTGAATGAATTCGCCGGGCTCTGCTTCGCGGCCCTGGAAGTCCGTGAATTCCCGGCTCCGCGTGGTGATTGGGACCCAGTCACTCGCGTCGGCGCGCGCCATGACGAAACGGTGATGATCGGGTGATGGTCGCATGGAGCAGGCCCTTGTCCGCGAAGGCATGCTCGGGAGCATGGAAACGCGACTTCGAGCGGGTTCTGGCGGATGGGCGGTGTGGGCGCTGCTGCTCCTTTCGACGTACCTCGTGTCCTTGACGATCGGCGCGCCGGTAGGCCGCGCCCCCGATCCGCTGCTGCCCGTGGGGGACGACCTCGGCTTCAGATCGGCGCCGCCCCGCATCGTATTTCCGGCAGCTCACGACGACGGCTTCGAGGGAGACCTCGAGATCGAATGACGAGAAGAGAACGGAGGGATCGACACATGCGGCTGATCGACAGAATCACGACCTTGCTCAAGGCGGACGCCCACGGCGTGGTGGAGTCCATCGAAGACCAACGGCTATTGGGCAAGCAGCTCTTGCGGGACGCGCGGATCGCGCTCGACGAAAAGCGCGCCGAGCTCGCCGACCTGAAAAACCAGCAGCGCCGGCTCGAGGTCGAGTCGAAGCGGCTCCTGGCGGTCATCGCGCGCCTCGACCAGGAGGTCACCTTCGCGATGGACAGCCGCGAGGAGGATCTGGCGCGCGCCGCCATCCGCAAGCTCTTGCCGCTCCGCGAAGCGCACCGCCGCCTGAGCGACCGGCTGGTGACGCTGCGCGACGAAGAGGCGCGCTCGAGCGCGCGGATCGACGAGCAGGAGCGGGAGCTCGAGGTGCTGAAGGCGCGGCTGTCCGCCGAGCTATCGCTGTCGCAAAACGAGCGCGCGGACGAGGGCTTCGAGCGCCAGGTGATCACCGAGGACGACGTGGAGCTCGAGCTGTTGCGGCGCCGGCAGGTGACGAAGACCGAGGTGGACGTGAACCCCGCTGCAGGAGAGCCGTGATGGCGCGCCGGCAGCAGCCAGGGTGGTTCGCCGCGGTCCTGATGGCCGCGGTGTTCGGGCTCGGCTTCGTCCCGGCGGTCGACATCGGCGCCGGCTTCATGACGGCGACCCGCGCCGCGGGGCTCTACCTGACAGTCACGACGGCCGTGTACGCGGCGTGGCTCGGCCGCACCCGGTCGCTCAAGCTCGGCGCCGCGACCTGCGTCCTCGCCACCGGCCTGCTCGCGAGCGCGGCGTTCGACCGCCTGCTGCCGACGGCGCTGGCGCTGGGCGGCGCGCTGGCCGTCGCCCGGGCGCGCCTGTTGTTCCGGCGTGAGATCGAGCGGCCGTGGCGCCTGGAGCTGTGCCTGACGACCGCCGCCTTCTTCGCCGCCTGGCTCGTGCTGGAGCCCACATTGGAGCGCATCGCGCTCGCCGTGTGGACCTTCTGGCTAGTGCAGAGCGGGTTTCTCTTGTGGGTCGGGGAGCGGCGCCTGTCAAAAAACCGGGTCGCCGCCGACCCCTTCGACGTGGCCGCGCGCCGCGCCACCGAGCTGATGGACAACCTATGAAGGACTTTCTGATAAAACGGAGGGATGCTGCGATGACGAAACGAACGTTTGCTGCGTACAGTGTGATGCTGGTGCTTGCCGCGGGGGCAGCTAGCTGCGAGTCGGACGCGCCGAAGGAGACGGCTGCCCTCACCAGCCAGCGGTCCAACGGAGAGAGCCGTGGGGATCCAAAGGTCGAGAGCGACCAGGAAGATGCCGTCATGGTTCATCCCACGGGAGACCCCGCGCGCGAGGACGTTGAGCGCCCGGTGCCAGCCGTGGAACCACAGCCCGCGGCGGCTTCCGGCGCGGCCACGGCCGCCCCCTCGGAGATCGCGTCCCGACCTGCTCGGGCGATGAACGCGGCGAGGCCATCGGGCGGCGGCACGCCCACCAAGAAAAAGCCCGCAGCGCCGCCCCCAAGCGACGCCGCCAAGCCCAGCCCGAGCGAGCGAGCTCGCGCCCGCGAGCTGGAGCTCGAGATCGCCAAGGGTAAGGACAAGGAGCGCCGCAGCGACGACCGGCGGCTGCCCCTGGTCCCGCGCCACGAGGCCGACGACCGCTTCGCGGAGCTGCGCGTCCTCGATCAGAGCGGCGTCCGGGACATGGTCTTTTACGACTACGGCGTCAACCCGACCATCGCGACCGCGGAGGAGCCGGTCTCCACGTTCGCGGTCGACGTCGACAGCGCCTCCTACAACCTCGCGCGTTCGTATTTGAACCGCGGCAGCCTGCCCGACGAGCGCGCCATCCGCGTCGAAGAGATGATCAACGCCTTCGACTACGCCTACGCGGCCCCCAAGACCGAGGCGTTCGTGGTGCAGGCCGAGGCGTTCCCCTCCCCCAACCGCAAGGGCTACCACGTGCTGCACATCGGCTTGAAGGGGCGCGAGCTCGGCATGGACGAGCGCCAGCCGGCGGCGCTCACGTTCGTGGTGGACGTGTCCGGATCGATGGAGGGCGAGGAGCGGCTCGGGCTCGTCAAGCGATCGCTCGCGATGCTGACCCGGCAGCTCGACGGGCGCGATCTGGTCGGCCTCGTCGTGTACGGCTCGGACGCGCGCGTCGTGCTCGACCCCACCCGCGCCACGCAGGAGGGCAAGCGCCGCATCATCGACGCCATCAGCGGCCTTCAGGTCGAAGGCTCCACCAACGTGGAGGCCGGGCTCGACCTCGGCTATCGCCTGGCGGCGCGGCACGCGGCGCCAGGGACCACCTCGCGCGTGGTGCTGTGCTCCGACGGGGTCGCCAACGTGGGCGCCACGGCCGCGGAGAGCATCCTGGGGCGGGTGAAGGCGCACGCCGATCGCGGGGTCACGATCTCGACCGTCGGCTTCGGGATGGGCAACTACAACGATGTCCTGATGGAGCAGCTCGCCGACAAGGGCAACGGCAACTACGCCTACGTCGACGACCTCGACGCCGCCCAGCGCGTCTTCGTCGAGCAGCTCGGCGCGACGCTCGAGGTCATCGCCAAGGACGTGAAGATCCAGGTCGCCTTCGACAAGAACCGGGTGAGCCGCTACCGCTTGCTCGGGTTCGAGAACCGCTTGCTCGACAAGCGAGATTTCTCCAACGACCGGGTGGACGCCGGAGAGATCGGCGCCGGTCACACCGTCACCGCGATCTACGAGCTCAAGCTGAACCCCGATGGCGCGGGCGAGCTGGGGACCTTGCGTGTCCGCTACAAGGCGCCCGGCGCCGATCGTTCGGAGCTGGTGGAGCGGGCGATGCCGGTTTCCATCGTGCGCCAGGCGTATGGGGACGCCTCCGCGCCCACGCGGCTATCGATGGTGGTGGCGGCGTTCGCGGAGAAGCTGCGCGGTTCGTACTGGGCGCGCAACGTGTCGTACCAGGACATCCTCGCGCTGTGGCAGGACCTGCCCGCATCCCTGCGCCTGCGGCAAGACGTCGCGGAGCTCGAGCGGCTCATCACCACCGCCTCTAGGCTCGACCACCGCGGCGACCGCTTCGAGCGCCTGCTCCCGCTGGCGAAGATGGACTTCGACCGCGTGCCGGTGCTGTACTGAGGCGAGCATGCCGCGCGCGCTCTTCCTTATCCTTGCCGTCGCGGGCAGCCTCGCCGTGGTGTGGGGCACCGCGACGTTGCAGGGCATCTTCGTGGAGGAGCGCGAGGCGGCCCAGGCAGCGATCGAGGTGCGGCGGCGAGGGCTCGAACAGTACGCGATCGTCGCCCTCGAAAAGAAGCTGCGCGCGGCCCTGGCCGACGCGCGGCCGCGCATCGACGCCGCGCTGGCCGACCCGCTCGCGCCCGAGGACGGCCTGCTGCTGGTGCAGGGTGGACGGCAGGTCCTGCCGCGCCAGCTCACCCACCTGCCGGGCACGGAGACGCCCGCGTCAGATTGGTACCGGCAGCTCGAGCAAGGCCGATGGACGGGCGACGGCCCGCTCGGCGAGCGCCTCACCCTGCTGGCCCGGCTGCAAGACGCGCTCGACAAAGGCGACGACGACGCCATCACTCAGAGCGTGCGCGCGGTGCTCGACCACCAAACGCGCTTCCTGCTGCCCGTCGCCCGCGACCTGCCCTATCGCGTGCGCTTCCTCGAAGTGTTCGTCGCGGGCGCGAGCCCGGATCCGAGCCTGCTGCAGGCCCTATTGCGCGACGGACTGCGCGGCAGCCAGGGCCGCCGGCTCACGGGTCTGCAGCCGTTCTTGCTGTCGAAGGCGGACCGCTTCACCCGCGCCGACTTCGACTTCTTGCGGGCGAAGATCAGCGAGCTGTCCCGCCGCACGCGGGTGGTGCACGACGACTTCGAGGCCGCGGCCGCCAGAGAGGGGGCAGCGGTCTCGCTGCCCAAGCAGTTGAAGCAGGCCGCCCTGGTGGCGCACGGCGAGTGGTTCGCTGCCCCTCTGGAGACCGACGGGCTGTTCGGGATCTCGGTCGAGCTCGAAGCGTTGTTGCGCGACATCGCCGCCGACATGAAGCGGGGCGGCCTGTTGGCGAGCTCGGACCAGCTCCGATCGCGGAGGCCCGATCGAGAGACGCTGCCCGTCGCCGACCTGAGGGTCGCGGTGGCCTCGGCCGCGCTCAGCGCCGAGGCCCGGGAGATCGACGGTCGCTACCGGCTCAAGACGGCGACCGGGGTCGCGCTCGGGCTCTCGATCCTGGGCATCGCGGCGCTCCTCGGGGTGCTCTACCGCCGAGAGCGCCGCTTCCTCGAGGCGAAGGCGAGCTTCGTCGCGACCGTCTCGCACGAGCTGCGCACCCCCATCGCTTCCTTACGCCTGATGGGCGAGACCCTGGAGCGGCGGCTCGAAGGGGTCGAGACCGCGCGGGACTTTCCCTCCCGGATCGTCGGCGAGACGGAGCGTCTGAGCTTCTTGGTCGAAAATATTCTGTCTTACAATCGGCTCGAGCGGGCGCGCGTCGAGACCAACCTCCAGAACGTCAGCCTGGCCGAGATCATCGACGCCGTTCAGGCCGACGCGGAGGCGTTCACCAAGAAGCCGGTTCGAGTCCGCATCGAGGCCGGCGGCGGGATCGAGCTCCGCGCCGATCCGGAGCTCCTCAAGCTCGTGTTTTCCAACCTTTTGAACAACTCCTGCAAGTACCACCAGCGGGAACAGGTCGAGGTGGTGGTCCGGGCCACGCGCCACGCCGACCGGACCACCGTGCAATTTTGCGACAACGGCATCGGCATCCCGAGCCACGATTGGCACGCCGTGTTCACGGAGTTCGTGCGTTCCCGCAGTCAACCCGGCAGCAGCGGCTTCGGCTTGGGTCTCGCCCTCTGCCGGCGCATCATGGATCTGCACGGCGGCACCCTCCGCGTCCAGAGCTCGAGCGAGGCCGGGACCACCTTCGAGCTCCAGTTTCCCCAACCGTCCAACGACCCATGACCTTACGCCAACGCATTCTGATCGTGGAAGACGACGAGAACCTGCGGGTCGCGCTGGCCGACAACCTCGAAGCCGAGGGCTTCGACGTCGCGCTCGCGGCCGACGGCGCCGAGGCGCGGCAGCAGATCGCCGCCGGGCGCGTCGACCTCATCATTCTGGATCTGATGCTGCCCGACACCGACGGCTATCGCCTCTGCCGAGAGCTCCGCGACGCGCAGATCGACACCCGCATCTTGATGCTCACCGCGCGCACCCTGGACGAAGACGTCGTGCGTGGTTTCGACGCCGGGGCCGACGACTACGTCGGCAAACCGTACCGCCTCGCCCTGCTGCTGGCCCGAGTGCGCGCCCTGCTCCGGCGCCGCGCCGCCGCCGCGAACAGCGACCCCGGGCGCCTCCAGTTCGGCCAGTACACCCTCGACGAAGCGAGCCGCATCGTCAAAGACCAAGCCGGGCACCCGATCGACCTGACGCGCAAAGAGTTCGACCTGCTCCGGTACTTCTTGCAGCACCCCGGGCGCGCCCTCTCCCGCGACCAGATCCTGGACGCCGTCTGGGGGACGGAGATCGTGGTCGACACCCGCACCGTCGACAACTTCGTCTCCAGCGTGAAGAAGAAGCTCGCCTGGACCCCCGACGCCGGCTTCCGCATCGTCACCGTACGCGGCGTCGGCTACCGCATGGAGCTCGCGGGGTGAGCTGAGCTGAGCGGCGCTGAGCGGTGCTACTCCGCGCCGCGCCGCGCCGCGCTCGCTCGGTCCTCGCCGGCGTTCCCTCGCCTTCGCGCGCTCGGCTCGCCAACTTGGAACCGCCCGATGATCCGTGCTCGCGTGCGCCGCTGCTCCGCGCCGAGCCCGCCGTTTCAAAGCGCAACCGCCATCTCCCGGTTCCCATCTCCCAGTCCCCATCTCCCAGTCCCCATCTCGCAGTCCCCATCTCCCGGTCCCGCTGCCACCCCTCCGGATCGTCTGCTTGCCGGCATACGGACGCAGGCAATTGTCGACACAGAGCCAAACGCGCTTGCCACCGGCAACGGCGCGCTGGAGCAGTCTGGCGGCGGTCTTTGCCTGGACAGCGCTCGAACATCCCAGCATCAGCCGCGAATTAACGTGCCGCACCTGTCGAGTGCTGGGCTCACCGCGCCGCGAGGGTCCGGGTCGTCCGCGTCGAACATCCCGATGATGTCGCCCCCGGCGTGCACCACGAACGTGCCTTGTCGCGCGCGCCCACAGCGCCACCTTGACCGACCAATCCGAGTTGACTCTCACTCCACGACGCCGAGTAGCATCTCACCTTCCGCCAGCTCCGCCATGCCCCCCTGAAGGAGATCGCGCGGCGGATCGCCGAGATCGATCCCAAGCCAGAGGTCCCGGCGCGCATCGATCCATCGCGCCCGCGGCGCCTCGGCGGGCGTCGTCGCGCGCGATCGCGAGCGCGTTCGGTGGAGCGCGGGCGCGCGGCGTGCGCAACAGCATCTCGGCGCCCGCGCAGCCTTCCGGCGAATCCAACCGCGCGCCGGAGCCGGCGCGGGATCCCAGCGAGCTCAACCCCACACCGGAGCCAGCGCGGGCTTCCGGCGAGCTCCACCCCACGCCGGAGTCAGCGCGGGCTTCCGGCGAGCTCAACCGCACGCCGGAGCTGGCCAGCCGCACACCGGAGCGGGAGCTCAGTGAGCCGAACGGCCCACCTGAGCTGGACCTCAGCGATGCGAAGGACGCGCCGGAGCGGGAGCAAAGAGATTTCGGCAGCGTGCCGGGACCGGAGCCCAGAGATTCCAACAGCGCACCAGAGCTGGAGGCCGCGACTCGGCGCGCCGCGACCGCGACCGCGACCGCGCCGGCGCGGCGGCACGTGGGCGCCGCCGTCCGTCGTGAGATGTGGGCGCGCGACGGCGGGCGACGTGCCTACACCGACGATCGGGGCGGCGCTGGGTCGAGACCCGTCGCCTGGAGCTGCATCACCGACGCGCGCATGCCTGCGGCGGACCGAACACGGTTGCAAACCTCGAGCTACGAGCCTGGTCCGGCGGCGCGGCGCGCTGAAAATCGTCCGATCCACCCTGCCGCGGATCCGATCCGCCCTGGCGCAGGAACGACGAATGGGCTGCGGCGGCGGAGCCGGTATGGCAAGGATCAAGGGATCCATGCAAGACGATGCCCTGATCGAGCAAGCGCTGCGCGTGTACCGCCGCTACGAGGTGGAGATCGTGCAAGCGCTCGGGCTTTGTCCCTGGGCGGAGCGGGCGCGCAAGGAAGGGCGCGTGGCGGAACGAGTGCTGGCGGTGGCCGGCGATCGGGCGCTCGAGGCCTCGTTGGAGGCGCTCGGCGAGCTCGCGGCGGCGGAGCACATCGAGGTGGGTTTGCTCATCTACCCTCGGATCCCGCTGGCGAGGCTCCCGTTCGAGCACTTCTTGTCCGCGCTGCGGGACGCCGACGCGCGCCGGCACCCGATCGGATCGATCCCGTTCGCGATGGCGGCGTTTCATCCGGACGCGCCCGCCGACCGCTCCGACGCCGAACGGTTCATCCCGTTTCTGCGCCGCACGCCCGACCCGACGGTGCAGGTGGTCCGGCGCAGCGTGCTCGACCGCATCCACGACAGCGCCCCGCAGGGCACCGCCTTCGTGGACCTTCGGCAGCTCTCGCTGGAGGCTCTGGCCGCTCCGCCTGCCCGCTCGCTCCGCCAGCGCATCGCCTGTCACAACCTGGAGGCCGCCGAGCGCGTGGGCATCGGGGAAATCGAGCGCCGATTCGCGGAAATTCGCCGTGATCGCGACGAGAGCTACGAGCGGCTAAGCTTGGGGGCGTGATGCCCTTCGAGCTCGGCAGACCGGCGGCCCTGGCACTGCTGGGGTTGCTCGGGCCGCTCTTGGTCCTGTACCTGCTGAAGGTGCGGCGGCGGCGCGTCGCGGTGGGCTCGACGTGGCTGTGGGCCGCCGCCCGACGCGACCTCAGGAGCCAGACGCCTTGGCGCCGCCTGGTGGCCCAGGTGCCGCTTTTGCTGCAGGCCGGCGCGTTGATCGCGCTGGCGATCGGGTTCGCCGAGCCGCAGAGCCGAGGCGGGGAGCTGCCGGGCCAGCACGTCGTGTTCGTCGTCGACGTGAGCGCCTCGATGGCGGCGGTCGGCCCTGACGGGCGGGCACGCATCGACGAGGCCAAGCAGCAGGCGCTGGAGCGGCTCGCGGCGCTCGAGCCAGGAGCGGCGGCCCAGCTGGTCGCCGCGGGGCAAGCGCCAGAAATCTTGGTGCCGTTCGAACGCGATCGACGCCGTCTGGCGAGCGCCATCGAGCGGCTCGAGCCGCAAGACGTCGCCGGCGACATCGAGACGGCGATGGCGCTCGCCAACGAGCGCTTGGCGGCGCTGCCAGGCTCGCGCCGGCTGATCGTGCTCACCGACCAGCGGCTCGCGACCCGCCCCGCCGCTGGCGGGCCCGCCCTCGATCTGGTCCAGGTCGGCGCGCCGGGCGACAACACGGCCATCGTGCGCCTCGACGTGCGGAGCGGCACGGATCCGACGACGGGGCGGGAGCAGGTGCAGGCGTTCGCGGTCGTTCGCAACTTCGGCAAGCGCCGCGAGGAGCTCTTCGTCAGCCTCCGCCAACACCGCGTCGACGCACCGCTGGCAAGCCGCCGGTTGACGCTCGCTCCGGGCGAGCGCGCGCCGGTGATCCTCACGTTCGAGTCGAGCCCGGCCGACGCCGGGATGGGGATCTTCGTGGAAGTCGACGTGCGAGATCGGCTGCTGCTCGACAACCGCGCCTACGCGCTGGTGCCGCCGAGCCGAAAGCTGCGGGTGGTGCTGGCGTCCGATGCGGTCAGCCCCTGGCTGGTCCGCGCGCTGCGCGCCGACCCCGAGGTCGAGCTGCTACAGGCCACCCCGCGGTCGCTGGCCGAGGCTCTCGAGAGCGAGCACGCGCTGGCGGTCTTCTCCGGGAGCTGTCCGGGTGCGCTGCCGCCTGCGGACGTGCTGGTGGTCGATCCACCACCAGGCCGCTGCGGCACCGTCGACGTCGGCCCCGCCGTCGAGCACCCGCAGATCACCTCCTGGTTGGAGCTCGACCCGCGGCTCAGGTTTCTGACGCTGGAGGGGGTGGCGATCGCTTCGGCGCGCACCCTCTCCGCCGACGGGCAACGGAGCGCGCTGGTGCGGTCCACGGCGGGCCCGATCATCGCGGACGCGTCGCTCCCGGATCGCGCCACCACCATCGTCGGGTTCGACGTCGGCGAGAGCACCTGGCCGCTCAGCGCGTCCTTCGTGGTGTTCGTGCGCAACGTGGTCGAGCTGGCGCGCGCCCACCGCGCGCATGGGCTGTCGGCGACCCAGAAGACGGGGCAGCCGCTGCGCGTCCGCGTGCCGTCGACGGCGACGGAGGTGAAGGTCGAAGGCCCGCGCGGCCCCGTCACTGCCCGCAAGCACGAGGGCTACGCGCTGATCCCCGAGCTGACGAGCGCCGGCTTCTATCACGTCAGCTGGCAGGGCCCCCGCCCGGGCAGCACGCTGACGGCGGTCAATCTGCTGAGTGAGCGCGAGAGCAACCTCTATCCCACAGCGGAGGAGGCGGCGCTCGGCCCCACCGCCAGCGCCACCGCGCCCCCGCCACGCCACAACGATTTCACCTGGGTCGCCGCGCTCGCAGCCCTCGGCTTGATCGCCGCGGACGTGCTGTGGCTGACGCGTTCGAAGCCCCGGCCGCGTCCCGGGAGCGCCGCATGAGCGCCAGCGTCGTCGCGCACGCGATCGGGCTGGGCGCCTGGGCGGTCACGATCGCGTGGGGCGTGCGGCGCGCCGCGCTGTTGCGACGAGGCCCTTTGTTGGTCGCGGCGCTCGCCGTTGGCGGCGCGCTGGCGCTCTCGCTGTTGGGGCTCCTCCCCTCCGATCCGGTCGGGCGCTGGGTGCGCGTCGACCGGCCCTGGTTCCTGCTGGGCTCGCTCGCGGTCGTGATGGCGCTCGTCGTGCGCCTGCTGCGGCTCGCCCCGGCGCGACGGCAGCAGCTCGTGGACGCGCTGGTGAGCGTGAGCGCGCTCTGCGCGGCGCTGGCGGCGGCCGGCGTGCAGTGGGTCCAGCCCGTCGATCGGCTGGCGGTGATCGTGCTGGCGGACCGCAGCCGCAGCATCGACCTGGTGCCGGGCGCCGAGACCCGGATCTCCAAAGAGCTGCAGGTGGCCGAGCTGAGCATGCGGCGCGACGACGCCGTCGGCCTGGTCGCCTTCGCCGCCGGCGCGGCCGTCGAGGATCCGCCGCGACCGAGGACCGCCTTGCCTCCGAGCGGCCGCCCCGAGCTCGCGCGCGACGGCACGGACATCGCCGCCGGGATCCGCCGCGCCCTGGGCGAGGTGCCCGCGGACGCCGCAGCGCGCATCGCGCTCTTGAGCGACGGCGTCGCCACTCGGGGCGACACCTTGCAGGCGGCCGCCGCCGCGCTCGCGGGCGGCGTCCCGATCGACGTCGTGCCGCTCGAGCAAGCCGCCGGCCCGAACCTGCGGGTGCACGCCTTGCGGGTCTCGCCGAGCGCGTCGGAGAACGAGCCGCTCGAGCTCAAGCTGGCCACCTACGCGGCGCGCGGCGCGCGCGTCGAGGTGCGGTTGTTCCTGGACGGGGAGCTGGTGCGCCGCGCCGAAGGCGAGGTCCGCGCGGGGGAGGATCTGCTGCGCCTCACCCACCCGGCACCGGCGGCGGGCCTGCACCGCTTCCGCGTCGAGATCAGCGCGCTCAGCGAAGGCGTCGACACGTCTCCGGAGGACAACTCGGCCTCGGCGTTCGTGCGCGTGCAGGGCCCCCCGAGCGCGCTCATCCTCGAAGGCGAACGCGCTCAGGCGGCGCCGCTCGAGAGCGCGCTCCGCGCGGGCGGGTTCGAGGTGGAGACGGGCGACGCCGTGCGGCTCGCGTCCGACATCGCGGGCTTCGCGCGCTTCGATCTGGTGGTGCTGAGCGACATCGCCGCCGCCGAGTTCAGCCCCGAACAGATCGAGGCGCTGGCAAGCTACGTGCGGGATCTGGGCGGCGGGCTGCTGCTCATGGGGGGCGATCGCTCGCTCGGCCCGGGCGGGTTCGGCAAGACGCCGATCGAAGACGTGAGCCCCGTCTCC
The DNA here is from genome assembly GCA_023418705.1 of Pseudomonadota bacterium. GTDB lineage: Bacteria > Myxococcota_A > Polyangia > Polyangiales > Polyangiaceae > JAEZYZ01. The sequence goes on from JAEZYZ010000134.1 coordinate 12,114, forward strand.
TTCGATTTGAAGCAGGAGCGGCGGCGCGCGAGCCTGGCCGAGGTGATCGCCATCGACTACTCCGGCTCGATGTCGATGCAGGTCGGCGGCAAGACCAAGCTCGAGCTGGCCAACGAAGCGGCGGCGCGCTCGGCAGAGCTGCTCGGCAGCGGCGATCGGCTGGGCGTGATGCACGTCGACACCAGCGTGCGCTGGACGCTGCCGTTGGCGCCCATCACCGATCCCCAGGCGGTGAAGGATCAGATCCGCGCCGTGCAGCCCGGCGGCGGCGGGATCTACGTCGACCTCACGCTGACGCAGGCGTACGAGGCGCTCGCCAAGGAGCAGGTGAACCTGCGACACCTGTTGCTCTTCGCCGACGGCTCCGACGCCGAGGAGCGGCGCGACGCGCTCCGGCTGGTCGCCAGCGCGCGCGCCAAAGGCATCACCACCAGCGTGGTGGCCCTCGGTCGGGGCAACGACGTGCCGGCCCTCGAACAGCTGAGCCGGGCCGGCGACGGTCGCTTCTACTTGATCGAGGACGCGACGCGCCTGCCGGCGGTCTTCGCGCAAGAGACCATCCTCGCCTCGCGCAGCGCCCTGCGCGAAGAGCCCTTCCGAGCCACGCCGGGCAGCCCGGGACCGGCGGTGCGCGGGGTCGACGTGGCGGCGCTGCCGGGCCTCGAAGGCTACGTGGTGTCGATCGCCAAGCCCCGCAGCCAGGTGTACTTGCACGCCCTGGACGGCGATCCGCTGCTGGCGGTCTGGTCGGCGGGGATCGGCAAGGCGGCCGCGTTCACCAGTGACTACAAGGCGCGCTGGGGGAGTGCCTGGACCAGCGCCCCGAGCGCCGCTCGGCTGTTCGTGCAAGTGGCTCGCGAGATCGTGCGGCGCCGCGACGATCGCCGCGTCAGCTTGCAAGCTGAGACAGATGCGTCGGGCCTGCACGTGCAGGCCTCCGTCATCGGCGACGACGGTAGCGCCGAGAGCTTCCGCCGGCTGTACGCGCGCGTGGTCGGACCGAGCGGGCAGGCCGAGCGCATCCCGCTCGAGGCGCGCGCGCCGGGCAGCTACGCGGCCACCCTCCCCCTCTCTCGACCCGGCGCCTACCTGGTGTCGGCGATAGACGAGGCGGGTGACGAGCTGCTCGGAACGACGGGCGCCGTGCTCGAGGCCGGTCAGGAGCTGCGCCCAACGGGGACGGACAGGACGCTCCTCCGGCAGATCGCCGCGATGACCGGCGGCAAGGAACGCGACACCCTGGCCGGCATCTTCGACGATCGGCCGAGCCGCAACGCCGCGTTCGTGCCGCTCGGCCGCGCGCTCCTGCTGGCCGCCGCGTTGGCGCTGCTGTTCGGGGTCGCCGCTCGCCGGTTGGTGTTGCCCGAGGGCCTCACGGCCGCGCCGGCTCGCCTGAGGGCTGCCCTCTCGCCGCGCGCCCGCGCGTCCGCAGGCCCGCCCCAGCCGCGAACGCTGTCCCACCTCCTCCAGCGTCAGCAACGACACAAAGCCCCCCGAGCCCAGGCCGGAGCTCACGACCGAGCCGCGCCGCCCCCG
>JAEZYZ010000142.1 GCA_023418705.1 Pseudomonadota bacterium
GGGGGGCGGCCCGCCCCAACCTCCGGGGGGGCCCCGCCGCGGGGGGCCCCCCTTCCGATCTTCCGATCTTCCTGTGACCGATCTTTGCTCTAGACCCTTCGACGCACCTCGCTGCCCAGTCGTGAAATCCGTTTTCACCTACTCGAGGTGGGCCGAGGCCCTGATGCTCTTCCTCCGAGCGATCCCCGATCGCGCCTGCGCTCTTGCTACTGCAGCTTGTTGGCGTCGAGCAGCTTGCCGTCGGGCGTGATGCCGGCGCGTCGATAGCGCTCTTGTTCGGTGAGGCCCTGAACGGTAGGGGGTGGGGTGACGTCGCGGACCAGAAGCCGGGTGCGCAAGCCGTCTTCGACGATCTCGATGCGGTAGAGCTTGTCGGGGGGCTGGCCCTTGATCGCAGTGCGCTCGAAGATGGTGCGGCGAGGCGCGACCTCGACGAGCGGGACGCCGACGCGATCGCGGACGTAGCGCAGGAGCGCGTCGGGGCGCACGTTGCCAGCGGCATGCACCGCGTCCGGGAAACGCCGCTCGAGCCGCATGCCCCGGGGCAGCACCAGGCCGAACGCGCTGTGCGTCCCCGGCTCGAGCTCGCCGGGGGCCAGCCGATCGACGGGCGGCCGGGCGCTGTCGGCCGGGCCGGGGTTGGCGGGCACCACGTCCGGCTCACTCTGGCAGCTCAAGGCGCAGAGCGCCGCCCATGCCAAACATCGCGCTTTCATTCGATGATGGCGCCCCAGGAGTCGATGCGCGGGCTGGCGACCGGGGTCGGCAGATCCACGCTGAGCACGTTCGTGCCGCCGCCGCTGACGGGCGAGCCGGCGCTGCCGGTGTGCATCACGAGCTGGAAGCGGGCGGGGCTCATGGCGTCGAAGCGCCGATGCGCGCCGCCGCCGAAGAAGCCGTCGGTGCTCGGTTCTGGCGGTTGATCCACGCAGCTCGGGAGCTGCTGCACGCTGACACCGAAGATGGTGGCGCCCGGCTCGTTCAACAGGGCGCTCGCGTCGATGAACTTGCCGTCGTTCGCGCTGGCGAGGGCGGGTGGGGGCACGCCGAGGCCGCCCGCTTGCGGCTGCCCGCTGGTCTTTTGGTTGTAGTAGTGGAGCCACCACAGCCGGCTGCTCCCCGCCTGGCAGACGTCGGGGCTGTCGGCCGGCTCGGGCTGGAAGGTGGCGAAGTACAACACGCCGTTGAACAAGCTGATCGGCCCGGCCACCCGCTCGCCGTCCCTCAGGCGCTCGAACCAGCGCACGCTCGAGGTGTAGGCGCTATGGTCGGCGTTGAGCTTCTCTTCGAGCGAGAAGACGTAGTTGTTCACGTCGTTGGCGGTGAACACCTCCTGGTCGCCGGTGGAGAACGCCACCGTGACGTTGCCGAGGGCCGTCGCGGACACCACCGGCTGGGTGTCGATGGGCTGCCCCGCGTCGAAGGCCTGGCTGGCGTACGCGTCGACGAACAGGCTCATCGTCCACTTGTCCGGATCGACCGCGGACAGATCGACGCGCCAGAGCGCGCCGTCCGCGTCGCCCACGAACAGGCGGTCGGCGACCGCGCCCGTCGCCCCGGGATAGGCCGCCGGTTGACCGGTGATGGGGGAGTCGAGCGGCGCCTCGATCACCCGCGGGCGCAACGCTGCCGGCAGCTCGGCGTCGTCCCGGCGGAAGGTGCGGACGATTTCCCCGGTATCCAAGCGGACGATGGTGAGGGAGCGGCCCGCGACGAAGTTGGGATCGTAGCAGTTGACCTGCGAGCGCGGCGTGAAGGCGGGATCCACGTTGGCCGGGCTGGTGTCGGCGCGCGCGCAGGCGGCGCCGGTCGGGGCGCCGGCGCTGCCGCCAGGCAGGATCGCGACCGCGATCTCCTTCTCGGCGCTGCCGTCGTTCTCGTCCTGGAAGAACAAGGTCGTGATGATGGGCGTGGCGCCCGAGCGCCCGAACAGCGGCACGCCGTTCTGGTCGGTCGTCAGCTGCCAGAGAAACCGCGGGCCCTTGTCCGGGTCGGAGCCGCTGGGCTCCGGGTCGGTGATGTCGATGGCGAAGTAGCCGCTGGCGTCGACGCCCATGTCGTGCGCGCTGCCGAAGGACTGCACGAGGACCGTGCGCCAGCTCGCCGAGTCGGCGCGCGCGTTGGCGAGCGAACGTTCGAAGCGGTGCTTGCCGTTCACCTGCACCGACACCACGTCGCGCACGACGGGCACGCCGTCGAGCAGACGCGCCGGGGACCCGGGGTACAGCTCGTCGAGCTTCGGCAGCACCGCCGGGGGGATGAAGGCCCAGAGCTCGTTGTTGGCTTTCCGATCGACCTTGACGCTGTCCTCGGGGTCGTTGCTGGCGACCTTGAAGCCGTGGAACAGGCCGTCGGTGGTGGAGGTGTAGAGCACCACCGGACGCCGCTGGCGCTGGGCGGCGAACAGCTCGTAGGACTCGTCGCGCAGCGCCTCGCCCGGCGCGCCGACCACGCGCGGGGTCGAGTGATAGATCCCGCCGAGCAGCTGGCAGTCCGGGTTGCCCGGGGTTCGGCAGCGGTGGTAGTCGGTGCCGTTGTCGAGCCCGACCAGCCAGCGCAAGATCCGCGTCTTGCACTGGTCTGCCGTCAGCCCGACGCACTCGCTGCCGTGGTTCGGGCCGAGCTGCAGCGCGGCGGCCGTGGTCGCGGAGACGAAGGCCTCGGCGGCGCCGGAGTACTGCTGCCCGCCGTAGGTCCCGAGGCCGTCCCGGTCGGCTTCGAGGTGCGGACGGATCGACCGCCCCGACCGGCGCTCGCTGCCCACCAGGTCGGGCGTGACCGAATAAAACAGCCGCGGTGGCCCCTGGCCCGAGTTGAGGTTCACGGCGAAGTCGTCGCCCTTGTTCGTGTCGATGGCTTGGGGCACGGGCTCGAGCGTGTCGTTGCTCGCGGTGCACACGAAGCGCTGGCGCTCGAGCTTGCCTTTCCAGACGCTGAACTGGTCCGGATCGAACGAAGAATAGAACCTGAAGGAGTTGGCGAACCCAGGGCTTGCCACGGTCGTCGCGCTGGCGCTGACCGGCAGCGTGCGGCTGGTGGTCGACTCGGACAGATCGGCGAAGATGCCGTTCAGGGCCACGCGCAGCTGGGTCATGTCGTCGGCGAAGCGCGCGCGCTCGGTGCCGCCGTTGTAGGCGATGCGATTGAGCACACAGCAGGCCTGCAGCTGCCGCTCGTCTGCATTCTGGGCGCAAAGACCGTCCGGCGACGTGAGGTCGTGGTCGCTCATGTTCTTGCAGTCGACCGGCGTCGGGTTGCCGCTGAGGGTCACCTCCGAGACGGCGAACCCGATGACGTACACGTCGGTGCGGTGACTGAGATCGGCGCCCCAGCGCAGGTCGTAGGCGATCTGCTCCGGCTTGTCGTAGGGGCATTCGCCCGCCGGCGGCCCGAGCCCCTCGCAGTGCGGGCGCAGGTCCGTGTTCGGCTCCCCGTCGCTGAGCAGGATGATGTGGCTCTTGCGGCAGCCGCCCTGCACGTACGGATCGTCCTTGGGACCGAAGCTCTGCGCCGGGTTCAGCGGGTCGGGGCTGCCGTCGTTGCGGAGGAAGTCGCGCGCGTCCTTGAGCATCCCGGCGATCGGGGTCGCGCCGTACGGGCGGGTGCCGAGCAGGATCTGCTGGATCTGCGAGTTTTTCGTCTGCAGCTCCGACAGGCCTGCGGTGGGCGGACCGAACGCCACCATGCGCCCCTCCCACGGCGGCGCGGCGGCGTTGCGCGCGCCCACCTCCCAGCTCACGTCCGCCTCGCAGGCCGCCGGCCGCCCGCGCTGCTCGTTGCCCACGTAGTAGCTCCAGGTGCCAGCGATGCCGCTCGCGTGGTCGGCGCCGGTCCCTGAGTACCCTCGGCCCGCGTCGGGCAGCGTGTCGAACGTCATCAGCCCGAAGCGCAGCAGGTTGCTGAACGTGTCGAGCAAGCCGTTGGCCGACTGCGCGAAGGTCGTGCAGCTGGTCGCCAAGCTGTCATGGCGGTGGTAGCCGATGGCCCCCGCCGGAAACTCGAAGGCGTTGAGGGGCAGCACGCCCGGGCCGGGGGTGCACGCGCCGCTCAGCGGGCGGTGGTAGGGATTGATGTAGCCGTAGTCATAGGGTCGGTTGCCGCTCAGCGAATACTCGGTGACGAAATCGCTCGAGCTGCGGTCGACCGCCTGACAGCTGTAGTTCTGGATGGAGCCGGTCAATACCTCGAGCAGCTCGACCCAGCGGCTCTTCTCGCTCGTCCCTTCGGGCACGCAGCTCGGGTACTCGGCGCCCGAAGACTTGTACTCCATCGAGCCCGAGGTATCGACCAGGAGCAGCACGTTCGGCAGCGGTGGGTTCACGTCCACCTGCGCCCGACCGGTGTTGGAGACGAGCGCCACCGCCAGCGCGCTGCAGAAGGAGATCGGGGCGAGTCGTTTCATGGGTCGTTCCTCATTGCCGCGTCGCGATCGGGGCGGTCACGTAGGCTCGGATGCGCTGCACGCTGGCCGCGGTGGAGGCGCTCGCGTCGGCGCACCAGGGGCTGGTCAGGGCGCTGTCCTCCCGCGCCACGCTGCGCACCTGCGCCCAGGCCGTCAGCGTGAGCTGCATCGGGATGAGCTCGCTGTGTTCGTTCTGCGTGAACCCGGGAGGCGGGCGCGGCGCTTGATACGCCTCGACCAGCTCGATGAGCAGCGATCCTTCGAGCGCGCTGTGCGCGCCGTCGCCCAGGACCGGGCCGAGGCTGCCGGCCGCGTTCGCGCTCTGCAGCTCCAGCACGCTCGCCCCGTTGCTCGAGTTCTCCTGGATCCTCGTTTCGATGTCCTGCGTGTCGAGCTTCAGGCACGGCACCGCCGTGGGCAGCCAGTTCCGGTCGATGTTCTGGTTGGAGGGACAGACTTCCTTGTTGGGGTCGTCGCGGCGCAGCTCGCGGATGTACTGCGATGCTTTGGTGGGGGCGCCGAGCTCCACGACCCCGAAGCGGCCGGCGTATTCGACCAGCTGTGAGGTCTGCATCGCCTGCCGATTGAAGCCGGAGGCCATGTCGACCAGGCTCGCCGAGCGCGCGGCGAAGATGCCGACGGCCGTCAAGAGCGTGATCACCAGCACCACGATGAACACCGCCGCGCCGCGCTCGCCGCGCCGCGTCCGGTAGCGAGGCCCGAACGTCACCAGGCCACCTCCGCCAGGTTGTCGAGCATCACGTCGGTCTGCAGCGTGCGCACGCGGGCGAACGGCGCGCTGCCGTTGTCGCCGAGCCCGACGCGGTAGAGCCCGGGCGCGACCGCGCCGCCAGCGACGATGGGCGCGTCACGATCGGGCTCGCGCGAGCGCACGCTGAGCCGGACGCGGACCGCCCGCACCAGGTGCGGGCCCTGCACGGGGTTGAGCAGGCTGTCGCCGGCCCAGGCGAGCACGGCGTTGTCGCCCGGCGCGATCGTCGCCAGGGCGGTGACGTCCTGGCCGACGCGCGTCTGCACGGCCGTCAACCCGACCTGGAAGTCGACCGCGTACTCGGCCACGATCTCCTGGGTGCCGCCGATCACCGTGCCGTCGAGCGGATCGAGCTCGGAGCGGACCAGCTCGACGCGTCCTGTGTCGAAGGGGTTCGGGTCGCCGTAGATCGCGGCGTAGCTAGCGTCGCCGGAGAGGTTGGCGAGCTCGTAGCGGATGAAGTTGACCACGTTGATGACCGCGTTGGTCTCGACGCCGCCGGTCAGCCCGCACAGGCTCGAGCTGCCGCCGCGGAACGTCAGGGTCACGGCGGGATCGAGGACGATCTGGGGGGCAGCGCCGGCGTCCACCCCCGAAATCACCGAGTACTGCGTCCGCCCCTGGGCATCCACGATGCGCACGGCGCGCCCCGCCGGGAACATCGCGTTCAGATAGGCGTCCCGGTCATCTGCCGTCATGCCGGGGTAGCCGGCGCGCGCCAGCGGCCCGATGTTGGGCTGCAAGGCGACCCGCAGCGTGGCCGCGTTCACGCCTTCGATGGGGAAATGATCGCTGCTCGTGTAGTTGCCGGAGAGCAGCAGCTGGTCGGGCTGGATCCCGTTCTGCGCCGGATCGCCGGTCGCGTCGGGGCGGGTGACGCGCAGGGCGGCCAGATTGGGCAAGAGCGCGTTGCCGCCCGCAGGGAGCGACTGGCACAGCGTCGGATCTTGCCGGATGTTGGGCGAGGCCATGAACCCGGCGCGGGCGATGTCGGACTGCAGCCGCTCGAAGCCGGCGATCACCGACAGCGTGGCGTCGGCCACCCGCGACTCGCGCTGGTAGAAGCGCGACCCCTGGCTCGCCAGCGCGAACACCACCACCGACACGAAGAGCCCCCCGGTGACCGCCACCATCAGCTCCACGAGCGTGAAGCCCGCCTCCGCCGGGCGGCGGCGGGGGGCGATCGAGCCTGCAAGGGGACGGGTCATGAGGCGGTGTTCTGCTTGATGGCGGTGGTCTGATAGACGAAGTGGTAGTTGGTGACGGCGGCGCCGATCTGGTCGACGGCGTCGTCGTTGCACAGCCCGCCGTCGGCCACGGCGCCGCCGCCACCGTCGCGCAGCCAGAACACCCGCACCTCGGCGCGGATGAGACCGCTGCCGGCGGTGTCCGGCTGCAGCCAGGTCAGGCGCAGGTGGGTGCAGAAGACCACCTGGCTCGGGTCGGCGGCGGCGGGCACGACGTTGCCGAGCGCGTCGAAGGCGGGCCCGAATTGATCGCCGACCGCCGCGGGCTGAAACCACCCGTCGTTGGTGGCGATCTGGTTCAGCCAGCGGGTCTCGCCGATATCGCTGCCGGCGCTGCCCGGCTGCGGCGACGGATAGTTCCAGAGCACGGCGTCGGCGTTCAGCTGGTCGATCCAAGCCTGGGCGATGTTGGTCGCCAGCGCCAGGCTCCGGGCGTGCCGGTTGGCCGAGACGGTCACCTTCTGCATGGCGATGATGCCAGAGACGCCGATCGCCAGCACGGTCAGCGCCATCAGCAGCTCGACGATGGTGTAGCCACGCCGCCGGCGCGCTCGCAGGCGTGGGATCATTGCCGCGCCCCCGAGGTGCCGAGCCGGGCGTTGCCGTTCGGCAGGATGAGCACGCGGCGCTCGAGCCCGTTGGCCGCGCCGTCGCTCCCTTGGCGCCACACGCGCGCCAGCGGAACGCCCGCCATCACGGCCAGCGGCTGCGCGAGCGCGTAGCGAGCGAAGGAGCGCCCGGTGGGCGTGAAGCAGACGTCCATTTCCGCGGTGGTGTTGCCGTTCGGCTGCACCAGCTCGAGCTTCTGGTCGCCGGCGGCGCCTTGACCCGGGACGAAGCGCCGTACCTCGCGGTAGCCGGCGGCGTCCCCCCAGTTCGTCGCAAGGCAGCTCGAGACGGGCAGCGCCTGGCATCCCGCCGTCTCCGCGGTGCCCCGCACCGCTTCGCGGATCTCGAAGGCGCCGCTTGCGAAGCGCACGAGCACCGCGCTGCCGCGCCCCATCGCCCGCATGCGCGCGTCGCGGTACACCGACGCGATCTCGTGCGCCGTCTGCATCGTGCGCCGATCGCGCATGCGGTTGGTGATGCTCGGGATGGCGAGCACCGCCAACGCCGAGATGATGACCACCACCACGATCAGCTCGATCAGCGTGAACCCGCGCCTGCCAGCGCGGCGGCGCCGATGTAGGCGCGGGGGAGGGCTCGAAACGGAGGTCACCGAGGGGCCGGACACAGCAAGCGGCATGCCCGCGGCTAAATGGCAGCCGATGCAGTCTTTTCCAAGCGATTTTCGCAGCGTGTCCAGGGTCGAGGTCGGTAACGATTGCGGCGCTCTGTAATGATTGCGTACCTGGCAGGGCGGGGGATGTAGCCGCCGCTCCTCCACGAGCTTCGGGCGCCAACGGTTTGCACTCGACGACCGCTCGGTCTATGGGCGAAAGCGATGTTGTTCGCCCGTCAGACGGTTTCGGATCGATCGTATATCTTGGCGCTTGGCGCCGCTCTGCTGCTGTCGTTCGGTGTTGGGTGTCAGAAGGCGGAGGTGGAGACGGAGAAGGGGGCCGCGCCGCCGCCCATCGAGGCGCCGAAACCCGGCGCCTGCACCGGCGGCGGGGGGAAGGTGACCGACGAGGTCTCTGCCCCGTTTTTCCCGCGCTCGGTGGGCGGCTATTGCGTCGACCCCAACGCCGAGACCCGCGCCTACGGCGAGGACGCCCCGGGCAGCATCGACAAGGTGTGTACGGAGCTGTTCGACGGTGAGTGCGAGGTCTACAAACGCTACGGTCTGGAGCGGGTGGTCACCCTTCGCTACATCGACGGCGCGGGGTCCCCGGCGACGGTGAACGTCAACCTGTCGCGCTTCGATGACCGTCAGGGCGCGTTCGGCTTCTACACCCAGCGGGTCGTGGCGGACGCCGATCCCGAGAAGAGCTCGCTCGAGCCGTTGAGCTTGCCCGGATCGGGCGCCCTCGGGGGCGGCATCGCCTACGTCTGGCGTGGCGAGTACGTCGCCGAGCTCAGCTACGCCAACGAGCTGCAGACGCCCGATCAGCTCAAGGCCTCGAGCAAGCAGGTCCTCCCCCCGATCGCCCAGCAGCTGGCCGAAAAGCTGCCTGGGGATGCAGCGCCGCCGCCCGCCGCGGCGCTGCTGCCCGAAGAGCGCCGGATCCGGCTTGGGGTCAGCTACCACTCGAAAGACGCGCTCGACGTCAAGGGCGCGGGCCCTGGCGCGCTGGGCTACTACAAGGACGGCGAGAAGCGCTGGCGGATCTTGTCGATCGTCGCCGCCGACGAGGCCGCCGCCAAGGACATCATGAAGAGCTTCGGCAAGCTCGAAGGCGCCAAGCCCCTCAAGGACCCCCGCATCGACGCCCTCGGCTTTCACACCCAGGCGGACGAGAGCGGCCCGCGGATTCACTGGCTGCTGACCCGTAAGGGCTCCACGGTGCTCGGCGTCGGGGACGAGGAGTTCGTGCTCGGCGACGCCGAGCCAGCGGAGGCCAAGCAAAAGAGCCTGAGCCTGGAGGAGAAGATCGCGCGGCTCCGGGATCTGCCGGCCGCCGGTGCCAAACCCGAGGCAGAGCCAGCCGATGCGGGCGCGGCGACCGCCAAGCCTGCCGAGGGGCCCGTCCAACCAGCCCCCGCGCCCGCCGAGCCCGCTCCGCCGCCCGCGCGACCGTGATCGCCACGTGGCCGAGCCCCCGGGAGGGATCCTGGGCTAGAGTCGAAGCGTGGATTTCGACGTTCCCGAATCGCACCGCATCCTCCGAGCTTCCCTGCGGGACTTCTTCGAGCAGGAGGTCCGACCCAAAGCCAAGGAATGGGACGCGGCCGAGCGCTTCCCGAGCGAGATCGTACCGCGACTGGCCGAGCTCGGCTTGCTCGGCATCCGGATCCCGGAGGCGTACGGGGGCGCCGGCATGGACATGCTCGCCTACGCCCTGTGCGTCGAGGAATGCGCGCGGGTGGACGGCAGCTTGGCGCTCACGATCGCCAGCCACAACGGGCTCGGGACGGGCCACATCTTGGCCTTCGGGAGCGAAGAGCAGCGGCAGAAGTACCTGAGCCGCGCCGCGAGCGGCGAGTGGCTGGCCGCCTGGGCGCTGACGGAGCCAGGGTCCGGTTCGGACGCGGCCGCGCTGACCTCCACCGCGCGGCGCGAGGGCGACGATTGGGTGATCAACGGCACGAAGATGTTCATCACGCAGGGCTCGGTCGGCGGCTTCTGCGTGGTGCTGGCGCGCACCAACCCTCAGGTCCCCGCTCAGCGCGGCATCACGGCGTTCATCGTCGAGACCACCACGCCGGGCTATTCTGCCAGCCGCAAGCTCGAGAAGTACGGCTGCCGCTCGAGCGACACCGTCGAGGTCACGCTCGACAACGTGCGGGTGCACGATCGGCAGCGGCTCGGCGCGGTCGACGAGGCCTTCAAGGACACGATGCGGATCCTCGATGGGGGCCGGGTCTCGATCGCGGCGATGGCGCTCGGTCTGGGTCGGGGCGCCCTCGAGCTCGCGGTGCGATACGCTCGGGAGCGACAGGCGTTTGGCCGACCGATCGCGGACTTCCAAGCCGTGCAGTGGATGCTCGCGGACGCCAAGACCCAGCTGGACGCCGCAGCGCTCTTGACCTACCGCGCGGCCTGGCTCGCTGACCAAGGGCGACCCTTCACGGCCGAGGCGTCGATGGCCAAGCTGTTCGCGAGCGAGGTGGCGACCAAGGTCTGCAACGACAGCCTCCAGATCCACGGCGGCTACGGCTACACGCGGGAGTTCGAAATCGAGCGGCACCTGCGCGACGTCAAGCTGTGCGAGATCGGCGAGGGCACGAGCCAGGTGCAGCGTATGGTCATTTCCAAGCACCTGCTGCGCGAGTGAGCCTTCAGGTCTTCGCCGGGCGCTGGAGCCCCGATCCGTTTGCCAGCCGAGAGCCCCGAGGATCGGGCCTCCTTTGGTTGAGAGCCCCGATTCCTCGGGACACCCTCTCGTTTGCTCGCGGATCGGTGCTCTAGAGGGTCTCGGTTTGCGCTGCAGACCGCTTGTCGCTCTGGCGAGGGGGAGAACGTGCCGGGTTGTTTCAACCCCAGGCGTGGCTTATGTATCCCTCGTGACGACCACCGCGATCCAGCCGCTCCGGTTCTGGTCCACGACGCTGGGCAAGAAGGCCGTCGTGGCCGTGACGGGCGCGGTGCTGTTCGGGTACTTGATCGCCCACGTCGCCGGCAACCTGCAGGTGTTCGCCGGTGAGGCGGTGATCGACGGCTACGCGCGCTTCTTGCACGAGCGACCGCTGCTGCTCTGGGGCCAGCGCCTGGTCGTGATCGCTGCCGTCGTGCTGCACGTTTGGGGGATCACGGAGCTGTATCGCTTGAAGCAGCACGCCCGGCCGACGCGGTACGCGCGAAATCGCCACCGCGGGTCACCGAGCTCGCGCTGGATGCTGGTCTCCGGCGTGCTCGTCCTGGCGTTCTTGGTGTTTCACATCCTGCACTTCACGACCGGTCACGCCCACCCGAGCTTTCAGCCGGTGCGGCCTTACTCCAACATGGTGACGGCCTTCGCCGAGCCCGTCATGGTGCTGGTCTACGTCGTCGCCATGTTGCTGGTCGCCGTCCACCTCACGCACGGGCTGTGGAGCTTTACCCGATCGCTCGGGTTCGATCACCCTCGCTACAATCTGACGACCAAAAACGTCGCCAAGGGGACCACGGCGCTGCTCGTGCTGGCGTTCATCGTGATCCCGGTCGGCGTCTTCTTGGGCTTGGCGCCGTGATCGCCGCCGTGTCGGCGCGGTCGCCGCTCGGCCAGCGGCGCCGACGCGCGCTCGCTCGCTGATGGAGCGTCGCGC
>JAEZYZ010000156.1 GCA_023418705.1 Pseudomonadota bacterium
CTCTGGTGATCGATCCCGCGCCGGCGCGGCGGCGCGTTCTGGTGATCCATCCCGCGCCAGCGCGGCCGACCACTGCTGCGCTATGCCATCTCGCGCCAGCGAGGTCGACATCTGCGGCGCCACGGCATCCAGTTCCACGGCAGTGGCCGCTCGCGAGCTTACCGGCTGCCGCGCCGGCGCGGTCGATGCTCGCCGAGTCGGCGCCTCCCGCGCCGGCGCGCTGTTGGAATCACCGAGGTTCCGCTCCGGGACGTCGGAGCCTCTGAGCTCCCGCTCCGGCGTGTGGCTGAGCCCGCCGAGGTCCCGGTCCGGCGCGCTGAGGTCCCGGTCCGGCGCGCCGTCCGGGTCTTGGAGCTCCCGTGTCGGAGAGCCGCTCGAAGCACCGAGCTCTCGTTCTGGTGCGCTGCTCGAAGGATCGGGCTCCCGCTCCGGCGTGCGGCTGGGCCCGCCGAGCGCCCGCGCCCGCGCCGGCGCGGCGTCCCGTCCGGTCGAAAGGGGCAAGCAAGTGGCGTCGTCGGACGATGCCACCGGCGCTCGCACGCGGCGTCTCGTTCCGGTCCGGCGCTGGCGCAGCCGCTCCACGAGCTCACGGAGCGCCCGGAGCTGAAGCTCCGGCAAGCTCGCGGCCCGCTTTTTGAGATCGAGCAGATCGAACGCCTCCTCGAGCAGGTCGACGTATTCCTGCTCCGCGGTGAACTGCACGCGAAACCGCAGCGGCCGCTCCGGTCGCGCCTGCTGCTTCGCCAACCAAGCGCGATCGAGCGCGGCTTCGGCCTCCGCGAGCTCGCGCGCCTGTTCCGGATCTGCGAGCTCGCGCGCCTGTTCGGCATCCGACAGCTCGCGTGTCCTCTCGGGTTCGGCAATCTCACCGCCCGCACCTGTGTCCCCACGACCCGCCGGCTCGATCCAATCCGCCGGTCGATCCCCCTCGGGCAAGCTCCGCACCGGCCCAACGAACGCGCTCGCGATCGCCCGCGCCGGCGCGCGGCGAGGCGCCGCAGGAGCGATGGGCTCGATGCGCGCCGGCACCTCCGGCTTGGGATCGATCTCGGCGACCAGCCGCGCGATCTCCCGCTTCGCGCGGAAGCGAGCGCGCTCGATCACCTCGGTATGGCGGGGGCCGCCCAGGTACGGCGCGATCATCAAGAGGCCGGTGAGGTGCAGCTCCCCCCGGGCGACGATGCCCCGGAGCTCCGGGTGCTGGTGCACGAGCCGCGCCGCCTTGGCCCGTCGGTAGGCCGCGATTCGCTCATGCGCAGCTCGTACTGACAGTAGGCGTACAGTGTCGCGCAGGCGCGGGCACGATGGATGCCACGCTCTTCCACCTCCCCGAGGTGCGCGAGTAGGTCGGCGAGGGTGACGTTGGAGCGCGCGGTGAGCCGCCGCACGGCGGCGTGCAGCTCATCGTCGGACAGAGATGACAGTGAGAGGTTCATGAAAGCGTTATACACCCTGCGATCTGGTGCCCTGAGAATGCCCTCTGCTGCGCGGGTGGGTGCCCCGGCGCCTTTCGTGCCGATTGGCGGACGAAAAGCGCGTCACGCTCGCCGCTGAGCGGCCAGACGAGCAGTCTCGGCACAGGCGTCGATCGGCCCGCCAGTCTGCTCAGAAAACGTGTCAAGCTAAAAATTCAATCCATAAACAACAATAACATAAGTGCAACTCCGCTTAGGACACGTTGGGCAAGACCGTCGGTTGTACGATCGCATCCATGTCCGCCCCGGCAGCCGCCGCTGGCGCCGACTTCACCGCTGCGGCCGAGCCGACTCGTGCAGCCCCGACCATGCGTCCCCAGCCTCCACCGCCGACGCCGACTTCACCGCTGCGGTCGCGCCAACTTGTGCAGGCCCACATGCGTCCCGGAGCACCGATCCGTTTGCCAGCCGAGAGCCCCGAGGAATCGGGGCCCCACTTTGGGTGAGGGCCGCAATTCCTCGGGAAACCCTCAGCTTTGCTAGCGGTTCGGGGCTCGGGCTCTAGATCGTCTCATTTCCGCGACAAACGGTTCGCGCTGCAAAACCGTTTGTCGCTCTCGCGCCCGCCCCTCCTCCGCGCTGACCCCGCCTTCCCCGAGCGCCGTCGCCATCTCCCGCGCCGCCTCCTCGAGCGCGACCCGATACGCCCGACACTTCCGCCCCCCGACGCCCTTATCCCACTTCCAAGATCAACCCCACCGGGTGACACCGACCCCCGAAGCTGAGCCCCGCCTTCGGGCGCCGGCGCCGCCGCCGTTCTCAGGACCGATAGCCAGGGTTTCGCGGTTGAATGGTAAGCCGTGGATCTGAACATTCATTTCTCACCGAGTCGCGCCCGCCACGAATGGGCGACAATGCGGGCGCTCTGTAGATCAAGGTGCTCGGGTGAGCGCGTCGGTGTGCGGGATCGGCTGGCGGGTGCGGGGAGGAAACTCGGGACTGCGCGTTTGGCTTTGGGGGGGGGCAGGGCTTTCGCATCTAATTCCCACCGCCCATGAGCACTTGAAGCAGGAATCGATTGTCCCAGCCAGCGATCTTCCGTCGGCCTCTGACACTCGCCGTGCTCTTGGCCCCCTTGAGCAGGTTCAGGG
>JAEZYZ010000215.1 GCA_023418705.1 Pseudomonadota bacterium
CGGAGGTCCGCGCTCGAGGATGTCGTAGACGTTGCTCGCATCACACTGCAGATAGCCCGAGAATCCGCCGAACAGCTTCTTCACGAAATCCTGGGTGTGCCGCTCGGCGTAGGCGAACAACACGTGGTCGCAGTCGACGACCGCCGTGAAAAAGTGGCCCTTCTTGCAGGCCTGGCGGACCTTCCCAGGGCTCTTCTCCGGCTGAATCATCGCCGAGGTGGCGTCGGTCGAGATGACGCTGCCGTTTCGCAGCGCGTCCTGCCACATCGCCTCGCAGACGGTAGAGCCCAGAGAGTTGCCGGCCTCCTCGACATAGCGCCTCATCATGCCGCGCTCCAGAGCGACACCTTGGTCAGAGACGTGGCGCTCCAGCCGGTAGTGCGGCACCCCGAGCGAGAACTTCTGGACCAGAATGTACGCGACAACTGAAGAATGCAGCAGGCCACGACGAAATAGCGTCTTGGGCGTCTCGACTCCGAGCACCGTCGCGCCGTCTTTGCCGGGCACCTCGTCCTTGGCGGTCCGCTTCACCAATACCGAGAAGCCACCCCGCCGGTGCATCAGCTGAAGGCTCTCTTCGAACCCGATTCGCTTGGCGCTCTTTTCGAGCTCCTCGTCGACGATCTCCAGCAGAAAGCGCGGCAGCTTGCTTGTGGATAGATCGCGACGGCCCTCGGCTTCGGCTTGGCGACCGCGTCCGGCTGCGGCTCGGTCGTTCCTCCTGCTGCACCGGCTGCCGCCACGGCAGTCTCGAGCTCCTTCTGGAGCTGCTTCTCACTGTGCAGCAGATCGCCCAGCGCGAGCTGCAGCTCGCTGGTACGGAAACGCTCCGTCTTGTTGCCGTAGATGCGACGCTTCAGCAGCTCGTTTTCGTGCGTGAGGTTGAGGATCGTGTCGCGCAGGGAGGCATTCTGCGCCTCGGCTTCTGAAAAGCGCGCCTTGAGCCCCACCAGCTCGACCTGCAGCGCTGACACGAGACCTGCAAGCTCCCCGCGTGATGGCGTCGGTTGGGTGCCTCGTGTGCGCGACACGACACGTCTATACACGATCGCGATCAACGCTCTCAAGCAAAAGCGCGCACGCCTTGTCGAACTCCTGTCAGTGAAGACGACGACGCGGCGCGCGCGGCTTGATGCTGACCCCTTTGTAGATCACCTCGAAGATCGCGTCGCTTACCATCACGTGCTGATCGCCTTCTCGAGTCGGTCTCGGCAGCTCGAACTTCCCAGCGTCCAGCCTTTTGTGGATCACGATAGCCCCGGTGCCGTCCCAGGTCAGCACCTTCATCGTGTGACCGCGCTTGCTCACGAACACGAACAACGCGCGCGATCGCGGCTCCGCCGCCCCCATGCGCTCGCGAACCATGCCCCCAGCCGCTCGCAGCCATAGCGCATGTCGACCGGCTCAAGCGCGACGTAGATCGGAAGGCCGTGAGCAATCACCTCGAGCCGCTCCCCGACACGGCGACCACTCCGCGCAACAGCTCAGCGACGAAGCCGGTCTCGATCCGGATCGAGGCGTCCCCCACCTGCGCGACGAACGCCCCCTGCGGCGTGGCCGCGGCGGGCCTTGCTTCCGGAACCAGCCTTGCGAAAGCCGGCGCCGCAGCGGAGCCCACTCGTCCCGAGGGGACCGCTGAATCTGCTTCGCCCACGGGTACCCCGCCGAGACTCCGACCCCGACTCGCTCGGCCACGAGCCTCACCGGATCGCCCGAACGCTCGAGCTCTACCACAAACCGCTCCCGGTCCTCCGAACTGTGTCGTCTTCGCATGCCCGCGTCATCGCAGGCACGAGCTGCATGGCGCTAGATGGGGTTGGCGCACCGGTTACGAAAGTCACGTCGTCGTCGTCGATGTCGAAGGTGTCGTTCACGGTCCGGGCGACTGCGGCGGAGTAGAGGCGGAGCAGCTCCCGAAGCTCTCCGGCGCGACTCAGGATGAGCCGAGCGGTGAGCAAGGAAGGCACGATGTCGTGTTCGGGATCGAACGGGAGATCGTCGACGGTGGGGTGCTCCGCTCGAAGCACGCCCTGGACGGCGGCCAAGGCGGCGTCGAGCACGGCGAGGCAGGCGGCCTCCGGGAAGTGATGCAGCAGGCGCTCGTCAGGGATCTGGAGCGTGATGGCGGGGGTCATCGCTTTCGCCCGCAGCGGCCTTCTTGGGTGCAGGCTGACCGAAGGTTTCGAGGTAGAGCTTTTCGTCGAGGCGGGGCAGCTCGCGGTCGAGCGTGGCGGTGAGCAGCTCGTCGGCGAGATTCATGAGGACGCGGTAGTTACCGGCAGCGTGGTCGGCGAGGGTCGCCTTGAGCTCGGTGGTCATGAGGCTGGGGTTGCCGGCGGCCTTGAGCAGATGGTCGAGGCAGGCGAGCAGCTCGTCGCGGGAGGCGTAGTCGAGCGCGAGGCGGCGGCGGATGCGGCTTCCGAGGGGCAGGAGGTCCGGTGAGCGCAGGCGCTCGACGAGACGAGCATCACCGGCGAGTACGACGCACAGGAGCTGACGAGAATCGAGATCTTTGCTGGCCAGGACCCGGAGCTCGGTGAAGACGGGCGTGAGCGCTTCTTGGGCCTCGTCGATGATCAGCACCGGCCGCGTGAGGGTGGGGGCGATGTGTTCGGCCCAGCGAGCGCGCAGAGCCTTGAATCCGCCCCAACGATTGTGCGAATGCAGGGGCACGCCGAACAGGTCACCGAGCTCGCGGTAAAAGGCCATGGTGCGGGACTGGGGGTGTTCCACGGTGCCGACCACGACATCACGGAGAGACTCGAGTCGTTTGCCGAGCAGGCGTAGCGCGACGCTCTTGCCGGTGCCGGGATCGCCGGTGATCATGACGTAGCCGCCGTCGGCGATGCCGAGCTCGACGCGGCGGAGGAAAGCGTCGACGCTGGGGGTGGTGTACAGCGCCTCGATGGGGACGTCGGGACGGAATGGGTTGAACTTGAGGCTGTGGATGGACTGAAGTTTGGCATTCATGTTTCGAGCTCCTGGTCGTCATGGTCGTCGTTGGTTGGATGGTTGAGGGTCGAATCGTGGGGCACGTAGGCCGGCGGCAGTCCGGTCGCGGCGTACTCGGCCATGTACTGGCGGAGCAGCGGTGCGGTACCGGTCGGAGTGGCGGCTGGCTCGGGCAGAACGCCGGCGCTCGGATCGGCAAGAGCGCGCCGGCGGCGGTCGGCATTGCGCTCCTTGTCGAGCGGCAGCAGCGTTGCCAGGTGAACACCGCGCCGGGCATCGACCAGATCGATGCTCGAGAGATGCCAACGCGCGACACGCACGGTCGGGCGCAGCAGGGTGCGGTAGGCGGACGGGATTTCGTAGCGCACGCCAGCGACGGTGATCGTGCCGTCGCTCTTTCTCTGGGTGCGGCTGACCTCCAGGCGAAACGCACGCCGGAGCGCATCGCTCGAGGGGCAGGGTCTGCCGACCGAGGGTCCCGCAAGCCAGCGATCGAGCGGCGTCTGCCCCATCTCGCTGTGAACGCGGCGGTGATACTCGTGCTCGACCCAGGCTTGGGTGGCACGGTTGAGCAGCTCGAGGGTGAGCGCGGGCTCGCCCTCGAGCATGGCCATCATGCGGCCCTCGACCTGAGCCCAGAATACCTCCTCCTTGCCGTTTTGCTCGGGGGTCTGCGACAGCGTGGTGTGGTGCTCGATCGACAGACGCTCGAGCCCCTCCTGCGTTTCGGCGGCCAGCATGGGACTGCCGTTGTCGCTAAGGAGGGCTCTTGGAAGCCCGCGTTTCTGAAACCCCTGATCGGTTTGAGAGCATGGCTTAGCTGGGTCGCCACGGACTTCCCGGCTGCTCGGCTCGGCTCAGGGGCGCTGCGGTTCGAAGAGCACGTTCGCCGGCATGAAGGCGAAGACAGTGGCCAAAATCGGAACGGGAGCCGAATCGGTGATTGAGTCTTGACGTTGTATGGGGTGCAGCCCATATTGGACGGTGTCGCTCGTCATCGAAGGAGCCTTTGAGCGGGATTCCGACAAGGCGGCGTCAAACCGGCTGAAGCATGGCGTCTCGTTTGGGTGCAGTTCCCGACCTGCTGACGAAAAACAAAACGAATTCGATCGGTTGCGCGTAGGGGGTTGAGGGGCCGGGCGTCCCTGCGGCAGATATTCGGTTGTTAGATCAAAAACCAACCGAAAGGAACCCGAGCCCCGATGACGAATCTCGACGAAAAACGGCGCGAAGTCCAGCATGCCTTCGAGGCAGCGTTGAAGTGGGCCGATTCCGGCGAGCGGCGCCCCTTCTTCGCTTTCGAGAAG
>JAEZYZ010000231.1 GCA_023418705.1 Pseudomonadota bacterium
CGCCAGCGCTGCACCCGCCGCCCCCCGGGCGAGCGCCACGCCGGCGCCACCACGAGCGGCGCCGCTCGCTGCTGCCAGTGACTTCGTCGAGCACACGCCTGCTCCCCCGAGTGCGCGGCGGGGCATGCCGCCGTCGGCGCACCCGAGCGTCTCAGCGGCGCGCCGCAGCATTCCCCCGGCCACGGCGGTGCAAAAGCCCCGGCAGACGCTGCGCGTCGCCGTGATCCCGTCGGAATCGGACCGGGCAGAGATGACCGTGCGCATCCTGCCCGACGGGAAGTCTGCCCCGCCCGACGGCTACGAGGCGATGATCGTCTGCCTGGAAGCCGGGGCCGACATGACGGCGAAGAAGCGCCCGTGATCGGCGCTCTGCCCGCGTGAGCGCGGGCCGCTGCACGCCACGTCGGCCTCGGCCGAGAGAGCTCAGCTGGCCGGAGCCGCCGGCGCGGCCGCCGGAGCCACGCCAGGCGTGAAGTTCCAGACGTACACGCCCACACCCGGCCGATTGTCACCCGGCTGCAGCGCCAGACCCCCGAGCGACTGCAGCACGCACTGCTGCAGCTCTGGCGGGGCGGTGGTCTGGTCGGCGACGATCTCCGGATTGACGATCTGGCCCGAGTCCTCTTCGACCCGCAGCCGGATGGCGACCTGGCCGCTGGCCTCGGGGTTGGTCTTCATGACACCGCCCCAGCACTGCGACACCTGGTCGCCTCGGGACTCCAGCACCGTCTCGACATCTTGAGCGTAGATATTGTCGCTGCGCACCGCGCAGCCGTTGGAGCCCACCGCCACCGCCATCAGACTCAGCATTACCAGCGTTCGCACGATTTGTTTCCTCCTCGACAGGGATCCGAGCTGGCCCGGAGCGTGCCCGCGACAGCGGGACGGCACGGGCGGGGGGCATTGTTGCAACTGCATTGCACCCCCGTCAATCGCGTCCGCCCCGGTCCGGGACGGGGCCTGGCCGCGCCGCCGCCTCGGGGGCCGCCAGCGCGCTCCTCGGATCCGCGGGGAGCCGCACCGGCGTGAGCGGAATTTGCCGGAGATCGAAGGCTTTGGCGATCGCGGCGGCGCTCTCGCCCGCAGGCGCTGCGATGCCCGAGACTTGGGCCGCCCAGTGGACGATCTGGCGCGGGTCGACGCCCGCCTCCCGCAGCTCGGCGAGCGCGAGATCGGCCTCACGCTTGGCGAGGCGCCGGCCAAGGGCGTCCACCACCAGCGGAGCGTGCTGCCACACGGGCTGTGCGAGCCCCAACGCTCGCAGCAGGTGCGCCTGTCGCGCTGCGCTCGGCAAAAGGTCGCAGCCGCGCAGCACCTCGGTCACGCCCTGCCCCGCATCGTCGACGACGACCGCCAACTGGTAGGCGGGGGCCCGGTCGCGCCGCGCGATCAAAAAATCGCCCACCTCCTGCTGAACGTCGATGGTCACCGGGCCCTGGATTTCGTCGGCGATGGTGATGGCGCCGTCCGGCACGCGGAAGCGGAGGCCGGCGGTCCTGCCCGAGCGGCGCTCGGCTTGATCGAGCGAGTCGAAGCGGTCCCTGCAGGTGCCAGGGTAGCGAGCTTCGGGCTGCCCCTGTTGGGGTGCGCTCTGCATCGCTCGGATTTCGGCGCGCGAGCAGACGCAAGGGTACGCAAGGCCTCGGGCGATCAGATCGTCGATGGCCGCTCGCATCGCCTCCAGGTTCGACGACTGCACGAGCGTGGGGCCGTCCCAGTCGAGCCCCAGCCACTCCAGATCCCGCAAGATCGCGTCGACGAACTGGGGCTGGGCGCGATCGGCGTCGAGGTCCTCGATGCGCAGCAGGACGCGACCGCCGCGGCTGCGGATCGACCACCAGGCCAGCAAGAAGGTGCGGGCATGGCCGAGGTGCAGCAGCCCCGAGGGGCTCGGGGCGAGGCGGCCGACGGGGCGCGCGTTCACGCCCTTTTCATGGCCGCCCGGAGCCACAGCCGCAACCGCTCACGCGCTGGCGGTTTTGGTCGACCCGTCGCCGTGCCTGCCAGCAGCGGTCGGAGGTCGCTCCAGCGATGCGGCACACGGCGTCGGCGGCGCGCGACAGGGAGTCGAACGCCCGGCACACCCGGTCACAGGTCCCCACCGATACCGAGCGCTGTTGCGCGGCTCCTGCCTTCGGAGCAGGAGCCGCGCCTGCCGGCGCCGCCTGCTCCTCGGTGGTGTCCTGGGGCGAGGACTCCGAGGCGGCGGCAGCGAGCTCGCGCTCAGCGCGGTGGAGCGCCGCTTCTGCCTCCTCCAAGCTGCCAAACCCGCCCGCTGGCTCCGGCTCACTCGCTGCGGGCATCGTCGCCGGCGCAGGCGCGAACCCGGGCCTGCCCCCTTCAGGCAGCGGCGAGCGAACCGGGGCGGGCTCGGGCGGGTGCGCGGGGCTGCAGCCTGCGGTGAGCGCACAGCCGAAGACCAGCAGCAGCCAGGTTTGGGACGTGGGGGTGCTCAGAGCAACCGTACAACGCCCCAGGCCGACGTCGCTTACACGCTCGCGTCGAGCCGGCTGGCGCTCCCCGGCCATGCGTTCCTCCGGCTATTGGACCGATGCGACGATGTACGCCAGCCAGCCGGGCTGGTTCTCTGCACGCAGGCGCGGACGGTAGGACTCGACGTCCTCGTCGTCGGAGCAATCCCAGTGCACCTCGACCTTGCCGAAGCCAGCCTCGGCGAGCAGCTCGCGCAGCTCGGGGAGGCTCCAGAAGCGCCATTCGTAGGCGAAGGCCTTGTCGAGCCGCGTCCCGTCCTGAAACTCGAAATGGATGTAGTTTTTGGCGACGTGATTGATCGGGTCGAAGCGTGCCTGATCCCAGATGTAGTAAAAGCCGCCCTTGACCCGGCGGCGCTCTTCCATCGGCTCCTGCGACTCCCAACCGCCGTAGGCGTCCAGGAAGAACAGCCCGTCTGGCCCGAGCGCGCGCTTGACGACCCGGAAGTAGTCGCGCATCTGCTCGCGCGTCCGAAAGATCCAGTAGCTGAAGTTGAACGCGCACACGACGTCATGACGCCCCGGGGCGGGGACGAGGACGTTCTGCTCCAGCAGCGTCACTCGTTCGGCGGCGTCGCCCAACGGCTCGACATTGTGGCGCGCACCCCAGCGCAGCACCTTCTTGTCGATGTCGATCCCGGTCGCCACGCGTTCGGGGTGGCTCTCGACCCAACGCGCGCACAAGAGCGCCGTCCCGCAGAAGTCCTCGCGCAAGCGCAATGGTTTGCGTCCGCGGACCTTGCGAAACACGCGGTCGAAGAAGGCCAGCTCGACCTCCGGAGCTTGCACCGACTTCTGGTAGAGCACGTGCTTGTCGGCCGTGCTCGCGCTCAACTTCGGCGCTGCCTTGCGCCCCTTGGATGTGTTCTTTTTGGTGGCCACCTGAGATCCGTTCCGTTGCCGTTCGCGGCGGGCTGCTTTTAGAGCAAGTTGGCGCGTCTCGGAACACAGAAACGATGGTTTGTTCGCAGACGCAGGTTTTTCGCGCGCCGCACCCGTGATTTCGGCGCTGGGATCCGTTGCCGACGGACGCCACCCGCGGCGCCGTCGCACGCCGCTCAGGTCCCTTGCTCGGGAGATCCTTGGTCGCGCGCGCCCGCCGGCTTCGCAGGCTTCGGGCAGGTCAGGCGTCGCGCCCACGTGCGCCGATCGGCGACGTACACGAACCACGCGCCGTCGGTGAGCGTCGCCAACGACACACTCGAGAACTTTCGCGCGTGCGCGATCACTCGTGAAGGTCCAAGCCCCTGTCCGGAGAGCCAGGACAGGTGCAGCTCCTGCGGGGCATGCGGGACGGCCTCGCTCGGGCGAACATAGGCGACCGCGGGCGAGCCGCAGACGGGGCCCGCGGCCACCGGCGCCGGCTCGAGCCCGTTCGGGTAGTCGCGCCAGCTCACCTGCGGCGCGGCGCCGGCGGCGCCGAGCTCGACCCGGGCCAGCCCAAAGCGAGTGATGTCACGCTCGAGCGGGATCAGGATCGACGCGCGCG
Organism: Pseudomonadota bacterium; assembly: GCA_023418705.1. Taxonomy (GTDB): domain Bacteria; phylum Myxococcota_A; class Polyangia; order Polyangiales; family Polyangiaceae; genus JAEZYZ01. The sequence continues at coordinate 3,982 of JAEZYZ010000231.1, forward strand.
ATCGATCCGCGGACAAGATCGTGACCTCGGTGGTGGCCTGCGCCGGCCCCGCTACCCACGCGACGCGGTCTTCTCCGAGCTCGACCCGCTTGGCGTCGAGCTGGATCGGCCGAACATGGACGGGAGACATGCCGGAACGCCCCTCCAGCGTGACCGCCAGCAGCGTCTTTCCGGCGCCGCCGAGCGCCACGCTGCTCGCGGCGCTGCCGCTCGGGGACAGCTCGAAGGTGCCGCGTTGGTCGACCCAGAGCTTGGCGGTCGGTGGCGCGCTGCCTTTCGCTCGGGCGACGTAGGCGACGGCGGGCAGCGCCGTCGGTGCGCTGCTGGCCGCAACGCGGGTTGCGTTCTGCGCGTCCTCCGCCAGCACCTCGAGCGAGCCGCTGCCGTCGCTCGGACGCCGGAGCAGCTTGTGCTCGTGAACCCAATAGGCGAACCGCCCAACCACGGCCGGTGGCCTCCCGAACGGCGCAAAGCCCTCGTCGGGCAGCGCTCGGGCGTCGAGCAGCGCGCCCGTGCTGGCTCCCTTGGGGTACGCCACCAGCACGGGCCGATCCGAGCGCGGGATCAAGACCACGCCCTTCTGCGAGGCGGCCGCGGGTGCCGCTGGCCCGATGTCGTGCAAGGGGCCGAGGTTCGGCTCGATGCCGTCGCCGGACTCGGACGGTTCTTCACGCTCGCGCGCCGGGCGCGCCTCGGCGGAGGCTGGCGCGCTCGGCGCCGGCTGCGATGTCGCGGACGCCGGCGGCGATGGCGCTGCCGTGCTTTGCTGCGAAGACGTTGGGTGGGGCTCGCCGCCCTTGCGACAACCGAAGACCAAAAGGCCGCCCGCGACGAGCAAACCGAGCGGCCGTGTTCGAGTCACCCGCTGGTTTTCGCACAGTCGAGCTCCCGCGCACAGCTCCCACTGGAGATCGTCGACGGAACGCGCTAAGCCGAGCCGCCGTGATCAGCAGGATGTCGATTGGCCTTTCGCTGTGCGGCGCGCTCTCAGCGCTGTCCGCCGGCTGCGGCGGGCATTGTCGCTGTCAGGACGCGCCGGCGACGCCGGCGGCGCACGCCGGCGGCCCGCAGGCTGGCGAAGCCGCCGTTCCCACCGAGACTGTCGGTCCGGAGGCGCCGCCAACCGCCGCAGACCCGAGTGCGCCTGCCGAGGGCGAGGTGACCGGTTCCTTGCCGGAGGTGACCGTAGCGAACGTCGGCTTGCACGTGGGCGGCGGACCCAACGACGAGGCGACGAAGGCCCCATTTCAGCGCGCCGTCGCGCAGCAGTTCGAGGCTTTCCTGCTCTGCTACCGAATGGTGGAACACCCGACGAAAGGCGGGCAGCTCGGCGTGGACTTGTTCATTTCCGCAGCCGGCGGCACGCCGGAGGTGCGGGAGATGCGAACCGGGATGAGCGGGCCGCAGTTTCGCGCCTGCGTGGCGGACGCCTTTCGCCAAGTGCGCTTCGAGCCGCCCGCCAAGGGTCCCACCGTGATCAGCTACTCGCTCGAGTTTTCCCTGAAAAGCCCCGGCGCGGCATTTTGATCGAGCCTGGCGCGCCGAACGGCGTTACCTATCCGTGATTCCCATGGTTCATGTTTGGCACGATTTGCCCACGCGTCCCCAACCGGACGCACGCGACATCAATACGGTGATCGAAATCCCGAAAGGCTCGAAGCTCAAGTACGAGCTCGACAAGCCAACGGGGCTGCTTCGCGTCGACCGCATCTTGCACAGCTCGGTGATCTATCCGGCCAACTACGGCTTCATCCCGCGCACCTTCGCCGAGGACGACGACCCGCTCGACGTCCTCGTCCTGTGCAGTGAGTCCGTCGCGCCGCTCTCGATCCTGGTAGCGCGCCCCATCGGCTTGATGTGCATGGCCGATCAAGGCGTCAAGGACGACAAGATCATCGCCGTCGCCGCGCACGATCCCGCGTTCGAGGAGTACGGGACGGTGTTTCAACTGCCGCGGCACGTGCTGCGCGAGATCAGCCGCTTCTTCCTCGACTACAAGGTGCTCGAGCAAAAAGAGGTGATCGTGGATGATCCCCTCGGTCCCGAGGCAGCGCTCGAAGTCCTCGAAGGCGCCGTCCAGCGCTACCGCCGCGAAGAGAATCGCCTGCGCGGCTGGGGCTGAAGGAGCGCTTCGGGGTCTGGAACTGGTCTGGGGTCCGGTGGTCCGCTAGCTCTTGGCTGCTGCTTGCTTCGTAGCGAGCAGCGCGAAACGCTGCACAGTCCTCGCAACGCTCCGAAACCTCGCTCGCCCTCATCGCTGAGGGGCGGTTGTTTTCCGAGGTGCCGTTCGCGCAGACGCCCGTCGCGAACTTCCCCCCGAATCACGGACAGGTTGATGATGCCGCCTCCTGAAGGAGACGGGAACGAATTTCGAACTCGATGGGGCTCTTGAAGCCGAGGGTCGAGTGGAGACGCTCGGGGTTGTAGAAGTGGTCGATGTAGCTGGCCACGACGCGCTTGGTGTC
>JAEZYZ010000272.1 GCA_023418705.1 Pseudomonadota bacterium
GGGCCCCCCCCCCGCCCCCCCCCCCGCCGCGCGAGCTCAGTAGCGGTAGAGCTCGGACTTGTAGGGACCTTCGACGGGGACGCCGAGGTACTCGGCCTGCTTCGCGGTCAGGGTGTCGAGCTGGGCGCCGAGCTTGCCGAGGTGCAGGCGCGCGACCTTCTCGTCGAGCTGCTTCGGCAGGAGGTGAACGCCGATCGGCAGCTTGTCGTTGAACAGGGCGATCTGGGCGAGCACCTGGTTGGTGAAGCTGGTGCTCATCACGAAGCTCGGGTGCCCGGTCGCGCACCCGAGGTTCACGAGGCGGCCGCGGGCGAGGACGATGAGCTTCTTGCCGTCCGGGAAGACGAAGTGATCGACCTGCGGCTTGATGTTCTCCTCGCGCACCTCGGGGTTGTTCTCGAGCCAGGCGACCTCGATCTCACTGTCGAAGTGGCCGATGTTGCACAGGATGGCCTCGTTCTTCATGACCTTCATGTGCTCGCCGCGGATGACGTCGCAGCAGCCCGTCGCGGTCACGAAGATGTCGCCGCGCGGCGCGGCGTCGTCCATGGTGGTCACTTCGTAGCCTTCCATGGCCGCTTGCAGCGCGCAGATCGGATCGATCTCCGTGATCAAGACGCGCGCGCCGAGCCCGCGCATGGCCTGGGCGCAGCCCTTGCCGACCTCACCGAAGCCGGCGACGACGCAGACCTTGCCGGCGAACATCACGTCGGTGGCGCGCTTGATGCCGTCGGTCAGGGACTCCCGGCAGCCGTAGGTGTTGTCGAACTTGCTCTTGGTGACGGAGTCGTTGACGTTCATCGCGGGGCACTTCAGCGTGCCCTTGCGGAACATCTCGTACAGGCGGTGCACGCCGGTGGTCGTCTCCTCGCTGAGGCCGCGGATGGGATCGGGGCCATCGAACAGCTCCGGGTGCTTCTCGTGCACCCACACCGTCAGGTCGCCGCCGTCGTCGAGGATCATGTTCGGGCCCTTGCCGCCCTCGAAGGCGAACAGCTGCCGCTCCAGGCACTCGTTGTATTCCTCCTCCGTCTCGCCCTTCCAGGCGAACACGGGGATGCCTGCCTTGGCGATCGCGGCGGCGGCGTGATCTTGGGTCGAGTAGATGTTGCAGGAGGTCCAGGTGACCTCTGCCCCGAGGGCCGTCAGGGTCTCGATCAAGACGGCGGTCTGGATGGTCATGTGCAGGCAGCCAGCGACGCGCGCCCCCTTCAGCGGCTGGGACTTGGCGTACTCGCTGCGCAGGGCCATGAGGCCGGGCATCTCGGTTTCGGCGATCTCGATCTCGCGGCGTCCCCAATCGGCCAGGCCGATGTCGGCGATGCGGTAGGTCTTGCCCTCTTGGGTGGGCACGCCCTGTTGGGCGCGGCGCGGGGCGGGGCTCTGGGGTTCCAAGCTCGATACGGGTTGTGCCATGGCTGTCGTCGTGTCCTTTCCTGGTAGTGCTGACTGGAAGTCGTGGGGGGTGAGGCCTGCTCAGCCCGCCCCCGGTGAGCGCGTGGCGCCGTTCGACGACGCGGCGCGCGGCGCGGCCCCGCCGGCCTGGGCGCGTCGGCCGCTCAGCAGCAGCCAGCGCAGGTGCCCATCGCCCGCGCGGCTCACCAGGGCGCTGGGCACCGCGGCGACGCGCGGCGTCTCGAGGCCCGCGCCGATCGCGAACTGCAAGAGCTCTTCTTGCTCGAACCCCATCCACACGTCGGCTTGCTGCTCGCGAAAGGCTTCGTCGTCGTGGCGGGCGTAGTCGAAGACGAACACCCACCCGCCGGGTCGCACGAGCTCGACCAGCTGGCGCATGGTCGCGCGCGGCAAGGGCGAGTGGTGCAACATGCGCGCCGCCAAGACGATGCTCGCGCCCTCCCCCACCGCGGCTCGCAAGGTCTCCCCGCCGAGCTCGTCACAGACCAGCTCCACGTTGCCGTAGCCCCGCGCCTGGACGCGCCTGAGCGCGCGGCCGAGCTGCGCCTCGCTCCGGTCGAGCGCGATCACGCGGTCGAACAGCGGCGAGAGCACGTCGAGCAAGGTGCCGTCCCCGGTGCCGGCGTCGAGCGCGAGCCGCCGATCCGCGATCAGCGGCGCGAGCGCCGCCAGGTACGCGGGCAGCTCTGGCGCGATGCCCGGCGGATCCGCCGGCTTGCCGGGACGAGAGAAGAACTCGCGCGTGCGCGCGTCGCGCGACCGCACCACGTCCGCCACGCGCCCGAGGCTGCCGTCCTCCCGGCACAGGCGCCGGCCGGTGCCGAGCGCGTCGGCGACGACCGGATCGGTCGCCGCCCCGTCGGCCAAACGGACCAACGTGCGCGACCCTTGCCGGCGATCGGCGAGCAGGCCCGCTTGGCGCAGCGGCGCCGCGTGGCGTGAGACGTTGGGCTGCGGCTCTGCCATCAACTCGCTGAGCTCCCCAACGCTGAGCTCCTCTTCGGCCGCCAGGGCGAGCAGCCGCAGGCGGAACGGATCGCTCAGCAGGCGATAGAGCTGCCAGCGCGGATCTGCTGCCGTGGCCTGAGCCATGGCGTCTATTTATGCGGCAATGCGCATAAGTGCAAGTCCCCTTCTTTCCTGCGGCCGACGGGCACTTCCGGAGCGCGGATCGGCCCTCCGTCCGTGCGGTGGGGTCCTCGCCTCGGCGCAGGGGGCGTCGGCAAGAGGGACCCCAGGTGTCACCGCCAGAGCGCCCCCGTCCCGGCTTCGGAGACTCCCTGTGGGGCCGCGATGATCGTCGGCCCTGCGCCGCACCGTCCTGTCGCCCATGGCCGGCTCACTTATACAAGCCGCGATGAAGATTGAGTTTTGGGCTCGCGTTGGCGGGGTGCCTTCGGGGTAGACTGCGCGTCATGGATCGGTTTCGGCGGTTCGACGAAGCCTACTATCACCGCTATTACGAGTCTCCGACCACGCGCGTCATCGAGCCGGAGGAGCACGCGGCGCTGGCGGGGTTCGTGTTTTCCTTCGCCCGCTACAATGGCATCGAAATCAAGAGCGTGCTCGACATCGGCGCCGGCATCGGGCTCTGGAAGAACTGGGTGACCCAGAACACCAAAGGGGTCCAGTACGTCGGCACCGAGGTGAGCCAGGCCATGTGCAAAAAGTACGGCTGGCAGAACCGCGACATCGCCCGCTGGCGCGACCGCAAGAAGCACGACCTCATCGTGTGCCAGGGGGTCCTGCAATACCTGCCGGACCCGGACGTGGCCCCCGCGGTCGCCAACATCGCCGCGATGTCCAAAGGGCTCATCTACCTCGAGGTCACCACCCGCACGGATTTGCGCGAGCGCTGCGACCTCGAACGGACGGACGCCGACATCTTCGTGCGCAACGGATCGTACTATCGCGGCATCTTGAACAAACACCTGGTGAACGTGGGCTGCGGCCTGTGGTGGGTGAAAGATCGCGAGCCGCCGTTTTACGAGCTCGAGGTGTGCGGAGGGGCCAAATGACCGCGGAGCTGACGAGGAGGCTCGATGTCTAGCGGCCGCGCGGTCTTGCGCCCGGTCGTGTGGGCCCTGTGCATTGCCGTGACGGCCGCCGGGTTGATCAACGTCTACGGCGACAACGCCGAGGTGATCGCGCTGGCCGAGACAGCGGCGTGCGGCGCCCCGGAGTGCTCGGTCCAGCTCACCCAGATGTCGCGAAACCCGATCGAGCAAGCGTTCACCTTCCAGACCAGCAAAAAGGATCAAACGGTTGCCCGGGTCTCGTGCCGGCGTGCCTTCTGGTTGGTCGGCGAGTACAGCTGCGCCCTGGCCCCCTAGAGCGACGAACGGTTTGCGGAGCAGCCGTTATGAGCAGACGAGAGGGTTTCCCGATCTCCGCTCTGGCAATCGGATCGGTGCTCTAGGCAGGACGACCGAGGGAGGCCGCGCGCTCAATTCGCCGTGCGCTGGACGATCCCGCGCAGCTGCTCGATGATGCGCCGAACACGAGACGCCTCGGGCGAGCCAGGGGCCCCCGCGACGAAGCGCTCGAGATCCTCGATCGCGGCCTGCGGCGCGCCGAGCTTGGCGGACAAAAGGCCGCGATCGCGCCGGGCCTCCAGCGCCTCGGGCATCAAGTCGAGCAGGCGATCGAGCACCAGGAGGAGCTTCGACAGCTCGCCCCGGCGCGCGTAGATGGAGCGCAGATTGGCGAGCACCCGAACCAGGACCTGCCGGGTGCTGGCGGCGTCGAGCACCGAATCCTCCATCGGCGTCTGGCCACCCGACGCCCGAGCGAACAGGTGCTCGACCCCCTCGCGATCCAGCACCTCGCCCGCGCCGAACGGATCGACGATGACCATGCGTCGCTCGGCGGGATGATCGACGCGCACCAGGAAATGGCCTGGGAAGCTCACCCCGCTCGCCAGGACGCCGGCGCGGCGAGCGATCGCGACGTACACCATCGCCAGCGTGATCGGGATCCCGGTGCGACGCTCGATCACGTCGTTCAAGTACGAGTTCTTCGGGTCGTAGTAGTCCGACCGATTGCCGTGGAAGCCGCACTCGACGTACACGTAGTTGCTCAGGATGCGCACCTGCTCGTCGAGCGAGCAGCGCGCGATCCGTCGCTCACACAAGGGGGCGCCGAGCTCCTCGACCCGCGCCTTGTAGGCGCTCACGTCCAGCTCCGGATAGACATCCCGCGCGACGAGCAGCGCCCCAGTGACGAGATCGAGGTCGCCGTCGGATTGCTGAACAAAGCTCGAAAAATCCACGGTCGACAGCTAAGTACAATCACGCGGTCCGGTCCAGGCAACAGCGCACGAACTCTCGCGCGGGGTCAGCCCGGCCCGCGACGCGCTGCGACGCCGTTTGCCTCAGTCGTGGACAATCGCCACAGGCTCAACGGTCGGCTTTTCCCCCAAGCCTCGCCGCGCCGCGGCGGTCGCCGCAGTCGGTGCACGGCACGGCAGCTGCATTACCCGACGGCGAAGTCACTCGCCGGCAGCAGCGCGGATGAAGGGAGAGCTCTCACCAATGCCTCCGAGGCGCCCATGAGCCATTCGCAGCCTCCCGGCGAGGAGCGCTCCGGCCTGCCAGTGAGACTACCGGAGGGCTATCGCATCGCGGGTCGCTACGTCGTTCGCCGCTTCCTGGCACTCGGTGCCACCACCCGCGTCTACGCGGCCGAGGACCTGCGCACGGGAGCCTCCGTCGCCGTCAAGGTCGTCCGCTACGACACCGGCATGCCGAACACGACCATCGATCGTTTTCAGCACGAGGTGTTGGTGAGCCGGCTCTTCGATAGCCCGCACCTACCACGCGTGCACGATCAAGGACGGCTCGCGGACGGCTCGCTGTTCATGGTGATGGAGCTGCTCTTGGGCCCGACGCTCGATCAGCGGCTGGGGGACGCGCTGCCCGCGGTGGCGGCCGTGGTCGAGCTCGGCGCCCAGCTCATGGCGGCGCTGACCGCCGCGCATGCCCAGGGCATCGTGCACTCCGACGTCAAGCCGCACAACGTGATCCTTCAACCGGATCCCGAGCGCGGGACGCTCGTCAAGCTGATCGATTTCGGCATCGCCACCCGTGACCTCGGACGCCCCGATCACAGCGCGCCTCGGGAAACGGTGGTCGGGACGCCGCCCTACATGTCGCCGGAGCAGGCGCGCGGACTGCGCCTCGACGTGCGCACCGACGTCTACTCGGCGGGGGTCGTTTTGTACCAGTCGCTCACCGGCCGCCTCCCGTTCGACGGCGCCTCGAGCCAGGAGATCATGCAGGCGATCCTGCGCGACCCCATCGTGCCGCCGCGGGTCCTGCGCCCCGAGTGTCCGGAAGCCCTCGAGCGCGTGCTGCTGCGAGCGATGTGCCGCGACCGCGAGTACCGCTATGCCTCCGCCAGGGCGGTCCAGCAGGAGCTTTTCGCCATCGCCGAGCGCGAGCGCTTGCCGCGCGGCGCGCGCGCCTGGTCCGAGCAGAGCGCCGCGCGCGCGCGCCCCGCGATCACCCCCTATGACCCCACGCGCCCCGCGCTCCGCGTCGACCCGGGCCGTCGCGCCGAGCTCCCCATGTCACCCCTGGGAGAGGGCTCACCGAAGCTCCCGGCAACGGGCCAGCACCCGCCGGCGCGCCGAACCTCGGCCCTGAACGGCGGCGCCCCGGCGGATAGGTCAGCCGATAGAAATCCAAAACGCTGACGACCGTTCGACCGTTTCGACAGCCGACACCGTGCGTCCTTCTCGGCCATCTGCCGGAAACCTTCTCGCAAGATTCGCCTGCCATGCTGGCTGCAGGTTGAATGCGAACCTCTTCGGCCATCTTCGAAGATCGGCATACCTTCGACCAAGCCCCGTCGACCGCACCCGAGCAGCTGCTGGCGGTCGCCGAGCTTAGCCGCGAGCTCTCGCGCGGCGGCAGCTTTCCCGAGCCGATCGAGCGCGCGCTCGCGGTGCTCGACCGCCGGCTCGGCGTGGCCCGCGCGGTCGTCTACCGAGCGCACACCGAGCGGCGCAGCTTGCAGATCGAGGCGACCCATGGCTTGCCCGCGGAGGCGCTGCGGCCGCGCTTCGGCACGGGCGTCGCGGGCCGCGTGGCAGAGACCGGGCTGCCGATCGTGGTCCCCGAGCTTCGCCACGACGCCATGGGCCTGTCCGACCTCGAGGACTGGTCGACCTGGCAAGGGGACGACTGGAGCGTCACCGCGGTGGCGTTCCCGCTATCCACCGCCACCGTTGGCGTGCTCGTCGCCTACTTCAAGACGCAGGGTCAGGCGGGGTTCTCCGCTCAGCTGAGCGTGCTCGAGGTGGTCGCGTCGCTGCTCACGGACGCCTGGCCGCGCCTGGCGGGTAAAGAAGCGCGCCCCAAGGCCCCGGCGGCCGCGAGCGCTCGCGCCGGGCCGCCCACCACGAGCCGCGGCGTGTTCGAGTACGCCAACATGGTCGGCGCGAGCGCGGCGATGCGTCAGGTCTACGAACAAATCGGTCAGGTCGCCCGCACCAACGCGACCACGCTGCTGCGTGGTGAGTCTGGCACCGGCAAGGAGGTGGTGGCGCACGCCATCCACCACAACTCCCCACGCGCCGCCGCTCCCTTCGTGAAGATCAACTGCGCGGCGCTGCCCGAGCCGCTGTTCGAGTCCGAGCTGTTCGGCCATGAGCGGGGCGCCTTCACCGGCGCCCACGGGCGCAAAAAGGGGCGCTTCGAGCTCGCCAACGGCGGGACGTTGTTCCTGGACGAAGTGGGGGAGCTGTCCCCATCGGCGCAAGCGAAGCTGCTCCGGGTCCTACAATTTCGTGAGTTCGAGCGGCTCGGCGGCACGGAGACCCTGCACTGTGACGTGCGGTTGATCGCCGCGACCAACAAGGACCTCGAGGGCGCCGTCGCCGCCGGGACCTTTCGCGAGGACCTGTACTACCGCCTCAACATCTTCACCATCCCGCTGCCGCCCCTGCGCGATCGGCGGGCCGACATCCCCGCGTTGGCGGAGTACTTCCTCGCCCGATTCGCCGCCGAGCACCAGCGGCGCATCGGCCGCATCTCGAGCGGCGCCGTCGAGGTGCTCACCCACTATTTTTGGCCGGGCAACGTCCGAGAGCTCGAGAACGTGATCGAGCGGGCCGTGGTCGTGTGTGACGAGTTCGTCATTCAGGAACACCACCTGCCGTCGACATTGCGAAAAGAAGCCGAAGCCCCCCAGGAACGCCTCACCTTGGGGGCCGCGGTCGAGCGCTTGGAGCGGCGCATGATCAAGGACGCGCTCGAGGCCGAGAACGGCAACGTCGCGCGGGCGGCGCGGGTGCTCGGCACGACCGAGCGCATCCTCCGGTACAAGGCGATCAAGTATGGGCTCGTCGTCGGACGCCACCGCAGCTGAGCTCCGAGCGCGCCCGGCGACGAATTTGTCGAGCGCGTCGCCGGCGACGACGAAATTGTCGCAACACCACGTCGCCGCCAGGTTTCCGGCTCGTAACATGGCGCGAATGCTCGGGATTTCCGTGCCGCTCGGCGCGCACGGCACGTGCGTTGCACTCCTCGCGACTGCTTTCCAGCCGATCCACTCGATCGAAACCCTCGAACCCCAGTAGAAACATGACTTCCTCCGATCGCCCCGTCGTCGCGCTGCTCGAATCGCGCCTGGCGAACGAGCTGTCTCGTTTGGTGGAGAAACACGGTGGCGCCCCGCTGTGTGTGCCGGCCGTCCAGGAATCGCAGCAGCTGTCCCCCGAGGAGATGACGCGGCTGCTCGACGATCTGCAGGCACGACAGTACGACCTGGTGATCTTCATGACCGGCGCGGCGGTGTCGCTGCTCTTCGAGCGCGCCGAGCAGCTCGGCCGCCGCACCCAGCTGGTCACCGCCCTCCGGCACGTCACCACCGCGTGCCGCGGTCCCAAGCCGACGGCGGCCTTGCGGGGCTTCGGCGTGCCGCCGACGCTGACCGCCCGCGACCCCTACACGGCCGCCGAGCTCATCGATGCCCTGTCCGGCGTCGACCTCGGCGGGCGGCGCGCGGTGCTCTTCCACTACGGCGACCGCAGCGCCACGCTCGCCGAGACGTTGATCGCGCGGCGCGTGCAGCTCGACGAGGTCTGGCTGTACCGCTGGCTGTTGCCGAGCGACACCTCGGCCCTGCGGGACCTCGTCGAGCGGATGATTGCCGGCAGCATCGACGCGCTCGGGGTCACTTGCCAGATCCAGTTTCGGCACTTGCACGCGGTCGCCCGAGACGCGCAGCGCGACGGCGAGCTCGTCCGAGCGCTGGCGAGCGGCAAGGTCGTCGTCGGCGCCGTCGGCCCCACCTGCAGCGCGGTGCTGCAGGCCTACGGCATCCACCCCCAGGTGACCCCCGATCACCCCAAGATGGGACCCCTCGTCCTGGCTCTCCTGCGGCACCTGCAGCGGAACCGCCCCGCGCCCGCAGCTGCCCCGAGCACGCTCCAGCCCGCCTTCACCCACTGAGCCGCTATTCACCGAGCCGCCGCGAGCGCTGAAACCATGACCGCCGACACCTCACATGCTCCTGGACCGATAACTCCAGCTCGGGCCACCCGGATCCAGCTCCTCGATTTCCGCAGCGCGCCCATGCGGGCGTTTCACGTCACCTGGGTGTCCTTCTTCCTCTGCTTCTTCGCCTGGTTCGGTGTGGCTCCCCTGATGGCCGTGATCCGGAGCGAGCTCGGGCTGACCGACGCTCAGGTGAAGAACACCATCATCGCGTCGGTGGCGATCACGATCGTCGCCCGGTTGATCGTCGGCGCGCTGTGCGACCGGCTCGGTCCGCGCCGGACCTACGCCGGCCTGCTGGTGCTCGGGTCGCTGCCGGTGATGGGCATCGGACTCGCGACGAACTACGAGACGTTCTTGATCTTTCGCTTGCTGATCGGGGTCATCGGCGCCTCGTTCGTCATCACCCAATTTCACACCTCGCTGATGTTCGCGCCCAACGTCGTGGGCACCGCCAACGCGACGACCGCGGGCTGGGGCAACCTCGGCGGTGGCGTCACCCAGATGGTGATGCCGCTGGTCTTCGCGGCCTTCCTCGCGCTCGGCTTTGGCGAGTTCTACAGCTGGCGTCTGTCCATGGGCCTGGCGGGCGGGGTGTGTCTGCTGGCGGCGCTCGCGTACCTGAAGCTCACCCAGGACACCCCCGAAGGCAACTACGCCGCCCTGCGCGCGCTCGGCCGTCTGGCGCCCGCCCGCTCCACAAAAGGCAGCTTCCGCGCCGCCTGCCGGGACCCGCGCGTTTGGGCGCTGTTCTTGATCTACGGCGCTTGTTTCGGGATCGAGCTGACTATCAACAACATGGCGGCGCTGTACTTCACCGACCGCTTCGGGCTCGGGCTGGCCGCCGCCGGGCTGGTCGCCTCGTTGTTCGGTCTGATGAACCTGTTCGCCCGGACCCTGGGCGGCCTGTTCGGCGATCGCTTCGGGATCAAATACGGCCTCAGGGGGCGCGTGCTCTGGCTGTTCGCCACGGTGCTCTGCGAGGGGCTGCTGTTGATGCTGTTCTCGCAGATGAGCGTGCTGCCGCTCGCCATCGCCGCGATGGTGCTCTTCAGCTTGTTCGTGCAGATGTCCGAGGGCGCCACGTACTCGGTCGTACCCTTCGTCAACAGGCGGGCGCTCGGCTCCGTCTCCGGCATCGTCGGCGCCGGCGGCAACTTCGGCGCCGTGATGGCGGGCTTCCTGCTCAAGAGCTTCGACGGCTGGAGCACGGGATTGTTCGTGCTCGGGGCGCTGGTGACCGTGGTGGCGTTCTGTGCGCTCGCGGTCCGCTTCTCGGAGGTCGAGGAGCGGGAGTCGTCCGCCGAAGCCCTGCCTGCCACGGCTCCACAGGTGGCCGCCGCAGGCGGCTGATCCCGAATCCTTCGCCAGAGGTATTGCTCATGACCACGAACGCCCCGCCCAAGTTGCTCGTGATTGGAAATGGAATGGTCGGCCACCATTTCGTGACCACGGCGATCGAACGCGGCCTGACCGACCGCTTCGCGCCGACGGTGATCGGTGAGGAGGGACGTCCGGCGTACGACCGCGTCCACCTCTCGAGCTACTTCGAGGATGGATCGGCCGATGCGCTGGCCCTGGCCACCCCGGAGGCGTACGAGCGCGCTGGGGTGCAGCTGCTGCTCGGGGATCCGGCCGTGAGCCTCGACCGCGCGGCTCGGCGGGTGACCACCCGAAGCGGCCAGAGCTTCGGCTACGACAAGCTCGTGCTCGCGCTGGGCTCGCGCCCCTTCGTCCCGCCCGTCGCTGGCCGGGACCTGCCCGGCTGCTTCGTGTACCGAACGCTCGACGACCTGGACGCCATTCGCGCGGCCGCCGCGCACGCCAAACGCGGGGTGGTGATCGGCGGCGGCCTGCTCGGCCTCGAAGCGGCCAACGCCCTGAAGAACCTCGGGCTCGAGACCCACGTGGTCGAGTGCGCGCCGCGCCTGATGCCGCTGCAGGTGGACGACGCCGGCGGGAGCGTGCTGCGGCAGCACATCGAAGGACTGGGCGTGCGGGTCCACCTGGGCGTCATGACCCGCGAGATCACGCCGGGCCCCGACGGTCGCGTGGCTCGGCTCTGCTTCGACGGCGGCGAGGAGCTCGAGGCGGACCTGGTGGTCTTCTCGGCGGGGATTCGACCGCGCGACGAGCTCGCCCGGCAAGCCGGCTTGGCGATCGCCGAGCGCGGCGGGATCCTCATCGACCGGACCTGCGCGACGAGCGACCCCGACGTGCTGGCGATTGGTGAGTGCGCCGCGCTCGAGGGCAGGACCTATGGCCTCGTCGCGCCGGGCTACCGCATGGCCGAGGTGGCGGCGGCGCAGCTCGCGGGTGAGACGGCGGTGCTCGGCAACTTCGACCCGAGCACGAAGCTCAAGCTGCTCGGGGTCGACGTGGGCAGCCTCGGCGACGCGCTGGCGACCGGCGAAGGCGCCACCGTCGTCGCGTTGACCGACGTCGCCGCGGGCACCTACAAGAAGCTCGTCCTGAGCCGCGAGCGCGACCGCCTGCTCGGCGCGCTGCTGGTCGGCGACGCGAGCCTGTATGCGGAGCTCGCGAGCACCATCCAAAACGGCCTGCCCCTGCCGAGCCGCCCCGAGGCGCTGCTCTTGCCGCCCGGAGAGGGCGGGGCCAAGCGGCTCGGGGTCGACGCGCTGCCGGACGCCGCCATCGTGTGCTCTTGCCACAACGTCGACAAGGCCGGCATCTGCGGCGCCATCCGGGACAACAAGCTGACGGCCGTGTCGGCGATCAAGTCGTGCACCAAGGCCGGCTCCGGCTGCGGTTCCTGCGTGACGCTGCTCGGCGAGCTGCTCAAGCTCGAGCTCACCCGGGCGGGCATCGCCGTCGACAACCACCTGTGTGAGCACTTCCCCTTCAGCCGGCAGGAGCTCGCCCACCTGGTGCGGGTCAACCGGATCCGCGACTTCGACGCTCTGATCGAGCGGCACGGTCGCGGTGACGGCTGCGAGATCTGCAAGCCCGCGGTGGCGTCGATCCTCGCCTCGACCTGGAACGCCTACGTGCTCGAGCCCGAGCACGTCGGGCTGCAGGACACCAACGATCGGTACCTGGCCAATCTTCAACGCGACGGCACGTACTCCGTGGTGCCGCGGCTCGCCGCGGGCGAGGTCACCCCAGAGCAGCTCATCACCCTGGGTCGGGTCGCGAAGAAGTATGGGCTGTACACCAAGATCACCGGTGGCCAGCGGGTCGACATGTTCGGCGCGCGCCTCGAGCAGCTGCCGGACATCTGGAGCGAGCTGGTCGCTGCCGGCTTCGAGTCGGGGCACGCCTACGGCAAGGCGCTGCGCACGGTGAAGTCCTGCGTCGGCAGCACGTGGTGCCGCTACGGGGTGCAGGACTCGCTCGCGTTGGCCGTGCGCCTCGAGAATCGCTACAAGGGGCTCCGGAGCCCCCACAAGCTCAAGGGCGCGGTCTCCGGTTGTGCCCGGGAATGTGCCGAGGCCCAGGGCAAGGACTTCGGCGTCATCGCCACCGAACGCGGCTACAACCTCTACGTCTGTGGCAACGGCGGCATGAAGCCGCAGCACGCCACGCTGCTCGCCGCCGACATCGACGCGGACACCGTGGTGCGGTACCTGGACCGCTTCTTGATGTTCTACATCCGGTGCGCCGACCGGCTGCAGCGCACCGCCAACTGGTTCAACACCCTCGAGGGCGGCATCGACTACCTGCGCCGCGTGATCATCGACGACTCGCTCGGCATCTGCGCCGAGCTGGAAGCGGACATGGCGCACATCGTCGACAGCTACCAATGCGAGTGGAAGACCAGCCTGAAGAGCCCCGAGAGGCTGCGGCTGTTCAAGAGCTTCATCAACTCCACCGATCCCGACCCCAGCGTCGTGTTCGTGCCCGAGCGCGCCCAGCACCGGCCCGCGTCGTGGGAAGAAAAACAGCACCCCGGACAACGCGCGCTGGTGCGTTTGCCCGTCCTGGCCTGACCCAACACACCCCAACACCCGTCGAGGAGTGAAAAACCATGCTAGCTTTCGCCAAACCCCAGCAGACCGCCGCCGAGACGCTGCCCGCGAAATGGGAGGACGTCTGCTCCATCGAAGAGATCCCTCGCGGTGCGGGCGTCGCCGCGCTGGTCGACGGACGTCAGGTCGCGTTGCTGCGTAGCCGCGATGGCGGCCGCGTCTACGCGCTGTCGAACTTCGATCCCTTCAGCAAGGCGTTCGTCATCGCCCGCGGCATCATCGGCGATCGCGCGGGCGTGCCGAAGGTGGCGTCGCCCATGTACAAACACAGCTTCGACCTGAAGAGCGGCCGCTGTCTGGACGACGCGTCGGTGCGCCTGGACGTGTACCCGGTGGCCGTCGTGCGCGGGCGCGTGTTGGTCGGCAGCATGCCCGATGGAGTCCCTGCATGACGACCGCTTGTCCCGCGCTGCCGGCTTCGGTCGCTCCCGGGGAGGCGCCGCCAAAACGGCGGCTGCCGGTGCTGTCCGTCGCCGCCCTGCTGAACGAGCAGCAGAGCCTGACGGCCGTCGAACGTTTCGCAAAGCTGCACGAAGATCCGGCATCCTCACTCAAGGAGCGGATCTATCGCGATCTGGTCCCGCTCGAGCGGCCGCAGGCGGGGGAGCAATATGCCTTCGAGGTCGACCTGGACGCCTGCACGGGGTGCAAGGCCTGCGTGGCCGCCTGTCACAACATGAACGGTCTCGACCCGGGCGAGCTGTGGCGCAACGTCGGCCTCCTGCACGGCGGCAGCGCGGCCGCTCCCGCCGTCCGCACCGTCACCAGCTCCTGCCACCACTGCCTCGAGCCGGCGTGCCTGCTCGGCTGCCCGACGCGCGCGTACGAGAAGGACCCGGTGACGGGCATCGTCAAGCACCTCGATGACCAGTGCTTCGGCTGCGAATACTGCACCTTGATGTGCCCCTACGACGCGCCGAAGTACAATCGAGCGCGCGGCATCGTGCGCAAGTGTGACATGTGCAGCGCGCGCCTCGCGTCGGGAGAGGCCCCGGCTTGCGTGCAGGCGTGCCCGAACGAGGCCATCGCCATCCGCATCGTCGAGCAGGCCGCGGTGATCGAGAACGCCGACGCGCACCACTTCTTGCCAGGCGCGCCGGCCCCGGACCAGACCCTGCCCACCACGGTGTACAAGAGCCAGCGGCCGATGCCGGGCAACCTCCTGCCGGCCGACTTCTACACCACCCGGCCCGAGCATGGGCACCCGCCGCTGGTCGTGATGTTGACGCTGACGCAGCTCTCGGCCGGCGCGTTCGCGCTCGACCTGCTCGTGGATCGCCTGTCGGGAGCGCCGGCAGGTGACCCGCTCGCGCAGACGCTGGTCGCGACCAGCCTGGCCCTGCTGGCGCTCGCCGCGAGCGTGTTCCACCTCGGTCGGCCCTGGCTGGCGTGGCGCGCGGTGCTGGGCTTGCGCACGTCCTGGCTCAGCCGCGAAGCCGTGGCGTTCGGCCTGTTCGCCAAGCTCGCGATCGCCTACGGTCTGCTCCGGGCCCTGCCGCTCTTCGGGTTCGATGCGCTCGGCAGCCAGCTTCTTCCGCTCGCACGTCGCCTGCACGAAGCGGCCGCGCTGCTCGGCCTGGTCGGCGTGTCGTGTTCGGTCATGGTCTACGTCGCGACCCGCCGCGAGCAGTGGTCCGCGACGCACACCGGCGTGCGGTTCTTCGGCACCACGATCTTGCTGGGCGCAGCGGCGGTCTTCGCCGTCTCCGCGCTGACCACCGCCGCGCCCGGCGCGTCCGGGGTCATACCGATCGCCTTGCTCGGGTTGATCGCGGTGACCGCGACGCTGAAAGCCGCCTTCGAGCTCCGGGCGCTCGGGCACCGGAGCGACCGCCGGCACTCGGCGCTCAAGCGGGTCGCCACCGTCATGTTGGGCGACCTGCGCGCGCTCACCGCGCTGCGCTTCGCCGCCTTGTCTGCCGGCGTGGTGCTGCCGACCCTGCTCTTGTTGGGTGACCTCGGCGCCACCGCGGTCGGCGTCATCAGCGTGCTCATGCTCGTGCTGCTGACGTTCGCCGAGCTCCTGGAGCGCTACGCATTCTTCCGCGCCGCGCCGGCCTCCCGCATGCCCGGAGCCCTGAAATGAGCGGGCTGGGCGGGCGGCTCGCCGCGCTGTCGCGCGATCTGCTGGTGCGCCGCGACGGGCCGCTCACCCGCGAGCTCCTGCAGCGGCCAGGCCAGTTCGGGCTCGGTCTGATGCCCGAGAAGCTCGCCCACGATCAGACGACGAACATGGTGTGCGGCTTCTGCTCGACGGGCTGCGGGCTCACCTTGCTGCTCAAGCAGGGACAGGCCACGGGCCTTTTGCCGAGCGCCCACTACCCCGTCAACATCGGGATGGCCTGCCCCAAGGGCTGGGAGGCGCTCGCCCCGCTGCGCGGGCCCGGGCGCGCGACGACGCCGCTGCTGCGCCGGGGTGGCAAGCTCGCGCCGTGCAGCTGGGAGCAGGCGGTGTTCGCGATGACCGAGCGCTTCAAAGCCATCCAGGAGCGCCACGGACCAGAGTCGATCGCCTGGCTCGGCACCGGACAGCTGCCCACCGAGGAGCTTGCCTGGCTCGGCGCGCTCGCCAAGTTCGGGATGGGGATCGTGCACGGCGATGGCAACACCCGCCAGTGCATGGCCACCGCCGCCACGGCCTACAAGCAAGCCTTCGGCTTCGACGCGCCGCCGCTGTCTTATCAGGACTTCGAGCAGAGCGACGTCATCGTCTTGATCGGCTCGAACCTCTGCATCGCGCACCCCATCCTCTGGGAGCGCATCTGCAAAAACCCGCACGATCCCTGCATCATCGTGGTCGACCCGCGCCGCACGGAGACGGCCATGGCGGCGACCCAGCACTACGCGATCGCGCCGAAGAGCGACCTCGTGCTGCTGTACGCCGTCGCGCGGGAGCTCATCACCAACGGCTGGATCGACCGCGACTACGTCGCCGCCCACACGGCTGATTTCGACGCCTTCTCCGAGCACGTCCAGGCCTACACGCTCGAGCGCGCGGCCGAGGCCACCGGCATCCCGGGCGCCGGGATCGCCCAGCTGGCCCGCCGCATCCACGAGGGCAAGCGGGTGAGCTTCTGGTGGACGATGGGCGTGAACCAGAGCCACGAAGGCACGCGCACCGCGCAGGCGATCATCGCGCTGGCGTTGATGACCGGCAACATCGGCCGCCCCGGCACCGGACCGAACTCGATCACCGGACAGTGCAACGCCATGGGCTCGCGGCTGTTCAGCAACACCACGAACCTGTTCGGCGGGCGGGACTTCGGTGACGCCGAGCAGCGCCAGGAGGTGGCCAGCATCCTGGGCATCGACGCCGCCCGCATCCCCGCCGAGCCGAGCCTGGCGTACGATCAGATCTTGGAGGGCGTGCTGAGCGGCAAGATCAAGGCGCTCTGGATCATCGCGACCAACCCCGCCCACTCCTGGATCAACCAGAGCTACCTGCACGACGTGCTGGGGCGGCTGGAGTGCCTGGTCGTGCAGGACATGTACGCCGACACCGAGACCGCCCTGCTCGCGGACATCCTGCTGCCCGCCGCCGGGTGGGGCGAAAAGGAGGGGACCTTCATCAACTCCGAGCGCCGCATCGGGCTCATCAAGCGCGTGTGCCGCGCGCCGGGGCAAGCGCTGGCGGATTTCTTCATCTTCCAGCTCGTCGCCGAGGCCTGGGGGTGCGCGGATTTGTTCCGGGGCTGGACCCACCCCGAAGCGGTCTTCCAAACGCTCAAGCAGCTGAGCCGCGGCCGGCCCTGTGATTTCAGCGGGATCGAGGACTACGCCGAGATCGACCGGCACAACGGCATCCAGTGGCCGTTTCCGGCCGGAGCCACCCTGGTCGACCACGAGCGGCGGCTGTTCGAAGATGGCCGCTACTTCACGCCCGACGGCCGCGCCCGCTTCTTCTACGCCGAACCACGGCCGTTGCCCGAGCCGGTCAGCCCGAACTACCCGCTGCTGCTCCTGACGGGCAGGGGCAGCTCGACCCAGTGGCACACCCAGACCCGCACCAAGCGCTCCCCCGTGCTCGACCGCATGAGCCCCTCCGAGGCATATGTCGAGATGTCTCCGCAGGACGCGCGCAAGTACGGGATCTCCCCCGACCAGCAGGTCACGGTCAGCTCACAACGCGGCAGCATGCGCGCGCGCGCCTTTTTGACCCACGCCGTCAAGCCCGGCGAGGTGTTCATCCCGATGCACGACGCCTCGATGAACCAGCTCACCTTCGCCGCCTTCGATCCGTTCTCGCGCCAGCCTGCCTACAAGGCCTGCGCCGTGCGCGTCGACCCCGCGAACGTGGTGAGCGACGTGGTGACGGGGTGAGCGACGAGCGGAAATGAGACGATCTGGCGCCCCGATCCGCGAGCAAAGCTGAGGGTTTCCCGAGGAATCTGGGCTCTCGGCTGACGAACGGATCGGTACTCTAGCTCTAGCGCTGGAGCTCGAGCACGGCGGGGGTGGTTTCTTGCTGCTGGTCGCGCAGGCTGCGCGCGCAGACCCGAAGCCGCTCGGTGCTCTCTGCGAGCTCGGTCGACTTGGTGGCGAGCTCCTGGCGGCAGGAAAGGAGCCGCTCCGCTTCGGCGTCCGTTTCGTCCTGACAACGCTCGAGCTTCGTCTGGCTGCTGCGGGCGGCGGCGGCAAGCTCGTTCGCCTGGCGGTCGGCCTGCTTGAGCTGCTGGCCGCAGGCCTCGAGCTTCTCCGGCAAGCTGGCCAAGGCGGCGAGCTGCTCGTTCTTCGAACGCTGCGCCTGACGTTCGGCTTCGAGCGAGGCCTGCAGATCGGCGAGCTGACGCTCGTGGCTGGTCTTGGTCATCGCCAGCTGCGTGGCCAGCTGCGCCTTCTGGCGGTGCCGCTGCTCGAGCTCGGCGACGCGCTGGGCCTCCTTCGCTTGCTGCTCCTGGACGCGCGACTTGAAGCGCACGAAGGCGTCGTGCTGCCACGCCAGCGAGCCGATCAGCGCCGCCGAGCCGAAGGCGATGCCCCCCATCAACAACGCGGAGGCGGTCGCGCGGCGGTAGCTCTTCAGCTTGTGCACCGGGGCGCGCTTCAAGAACAACAGCTCGTCCTCGGTGAGGTAGTCGGCCGTCTCCGCCCAGTTGAGAAACCGGACCAGCTGACGAGCGCGCGGCACGCGTCCGCGACGAATGAACCCTTCCACCGCGGCGCCGAAGGCGTCGTCAGCGCGAGCCAGGCGCTGCAGCCGGATGGCCACCTCCCCCATCGACGGCCGCTTCTTGGGATCGCGCTCGAGCATGCGGCGCACCAGGCCCTCCCAGGCGGTCGGCAGCGGCGGGGAGACGGCGATCGCCCGCTCGAGGTCGGTGGGCTCGAGCTCGCGCCCCGACGTCTCCATCAGCCGGCCTTCGGCGCCGAACAGGCTGACGAAGAGCATCACCCCGAGCGCGAACACGTCCGCCTGGCCCGTGACGTCGTGGGCGGCGCCGTTCTGCTCGGGCGCCATGAAGGGCAAGGAGCCCATCACGGTCCCCAGCTCCGTCCAGTAGCGCGTGACCGACGGTGCGCTGGCCATCGAGAACAGCTCGACGGGTGCCTTGGCGATGCCAAAGTCGAGGATCCGCACGGACGGCGGCCGATCATCGGCGTCCCGCACCACGAGCACGTTGTCGGGCTTCAGATCCCGGTGGACGATGCCCTTGGCGTGGGCGCGCGCCATGGCGGCGGCGACCTGGTGGGACAACCGCGCGACCTCCATCAAGAAGGCCGCCCGCGAGGGACGTTCGGACCCGCTGGGCTGTGAGAGCCGCCGCAAATGCTCCGAGAAGGAGACGCCCGCCACGAACTCCATCGCGATGAAGCAGGGCCGCACGCCCGGCTCGCTGGTGGTCAGGATGTTGACGATGGACGGGTGCGCGATCGCCTTGGAGATCTTCTCTTCGGCGAGAAAACGGATCCGGACCTGCTCCGCGATGCTCGGGTCGATGTCCTCGCGCAGCACCTTGAGCGCGAGCGGGGCGAGGGTCTCGCGATCGCGGGCGAAATACACTTGGGAAAAAGCGCCCTGTCCGACGCGCTGGACGATGCGGTATCGGCCAAGCTCGGTGGGCGGCCCTTCCGAGCCCGGCCCACTGGCCTCGGTGCAGTCGTTCGCCATGCGCGAGCTAGCGTACCGTCCACGCGCCGACCAGCGCAAAAAAGCCGGGCCCGCGCTGCCGTCGCGCGGCAGCCACCCAAGTGGCCAAAATCCGCATCCATTTGACACCCCGGCGCACGTGTGCACTCTCCCGAGCGATGCTATCCGTGCGGCCCGTATGCCGCACACGGCAAGGAGGCTTTTCGATGTCGCTGCGACCTGCCGTCATTCGATCGCTCACGCTGCTGTCATCCGGCGTCGTGCTGGGAGCGTTCTGGCCCGCGGCGTGCGCCCGCGGGGGAGCGGGGCCGCAAACCGCCGCTCCGTCGGCCCAGCCGTCGCTGCTCGGGCGAGCGCCCGTCTCGTTCCTCCCCCACCCCGCCTTCGCCTACGCCCAGGGCACCACCGCCACGGGCGTGACCATCTCCGACATCGCCGAGCGGGCGCTGCCGTCGGTCGTCAACATCGCCTCCACCCGGCAGCGCAAGCTGCAGGCGCCGAGCCTCCCCTTCGGCGGGGATCCTTTCCGCTGGTTCTTCGGACCCGGGCCGGGACCGGGGCCCGGTGCGCCCGGTCCGATGGAGCCCGACCGAGGTCTTGGATCGGGGGTGATCGTCTCGCAGAAGACGATCCTCACCAACTACCACGTCGTCGAAGGCGCCGATCAGATCACGGTCACCACCGGCGACCAGCGCGAGCTCGACGCCGAAGTGGTCGGCACCGATCCGAAGAGCGATCTTGCGGTGCTCGAAATCAAGGGCAACCCGGAGGGCCTGCAGCCGATCGAGTTCGGCGACTCGTCGCGCTTGCGGCTCGGCGACGTGGTGCTCGCCATCGGCAACCCGTTTGGCGTCGGACAAACCGTGACGATGGGTATCGTCTCCGCCAAAGGGCGCGCCAACGTCGGCATCGTCGATTACGAGGATTTCATCCAGACCGACGCGGCGATCAACCCCGGCAACTCCGGCGGCGCGCTCGTCGACATGGAAGGCAAGCTCGTGGGGGTTCCAACGGCCATCCTCTCACGCACGGGCGGCTACATGGGCATCGGCTTTGCTATCCCCACCAACATGGTCAAGCCGATCATGCAAAGCCTCATCGATCACGGCAGGGTCGTCCGGGGCTGGCTCGGCATCGCGATCCAGGACATCGATCGCGACCTCGCCAAGGCGCTCCAGCTGCCCAGCACCAAGGGCGTGCTGGTCTCCGACGTGCAGCCAGACTCCCCCGCGGCGAAGGCCGGGCTCCGCCGCGGCGACGTGGTGCTCAGCATCGACGGCACGTCGGTCGACAGCACGGGCCGGCTGCGCAACGTGATCGCGGCCGCTGGCGCCAACCGCACCGTCCGCATGGAGCTGTTGCGCAACGGCAAGCCGGAAACCCTCGAGGTGAAGCTCGGTGAGATGCCGGCGGAGGTCGCCGGACAGCCCGGCCCTGGCAAAGCGCCGCCCGGCACGCCCGGCAGCGTCGACGGCTTGACGGTCGAGGAGCTCGGCCCCTCGGTGCGCCAGCGCTTCAACCTGCCCGACACCGTCAAGCAAGGCGTCGTCATCACCGGCGTCGCCCCGTCGAGCGCGGGGGCCCGCGCGGGTCTGCGCCCCGGAGACGTCGTGCTCGAGGTCGATCGCAAGCGCGTCGACAGCGTCGCTGCGTTTCAGAGCCTGTGGCGCCAGTCGAAGGGCCGCACGCTGCTGCTGGTGGAGCGCGAGGGCAGCAGCATCTACCTGGTGGTCAAGCGGTAGCGGTGGCGCGCGGCTGACAACGCGGCGTCGGCGGCGAGTGCCCAGGGGGCATTGGCGGGCCGTAGGGTGCCCATGTTCAGCGAGAGCAGGGCCTGGAGCACACGCGGGCGCGTCGACAACGCGCCGATCAGCGCCGGGACGAGCCACGGGCGCGCGGAGGCGGCGAGCAGCGCTCGGGTCACCCAGCGGTGCCCCCGGGTCAGGCGGCGAGCCCGAGCAGCAAAGGTCCTGAGTGTGCGGAGGGGAACCGTCCCGCCTTCACGGCGCGCCCGAAGCAGCGCAGGCGCCAGGAGCTCGGCCAGCAGCGTGGCTTCGGCGAAGGCGGCGCTCAGGCCCTCTCCGGTGATGGCGTCGACGTAGCCGCGCGCGTCGCCGATCAGCACGACGCCCGGCGCCACCGCCCCGCGCGCCCGGCGCTCGAGCGGCCCCAGCGCGCGCCGATCGCTGACCGCCTCCGCGCCGGAGAAGCGCGCGTGCAGCGCGGGAAACCGCGCCAGCAGATCGAACAACACGCGCGCCCCGCTCGGCTTCGGCTTGGGCGCGAGGGCGTTCCAGAGCACGGCGACGCCGGTGACGTCGGCCGCGACCGGGGTGAGGTACACCTCCGCCTGCGGCCCCCACCAGATCTCGACCTCGTCGCCCGGCGGCGTGAGAAAATGCTGCCGAACCCCCCAGCGGCGGTACCGCCCGAGCCCTCCGTCGAGCCGGCACCAGCGACGCACCTGCGACCCGAGGCCGTCCGCCCCCACCAAGAGGCGCGTGCGCAGCGTCCCCCCCGCCGTGTGCACGGCGACCAGATCAGCGTCCCACCCGAGCCGATCGACCGAGCAGCGCGCTCGGAGCTGCACGCCGCGCAGGTGGGTCGCCCGGCGCCGCAGCGCTTCGGACAGCACCGTGCGCCGCACCCCAAGACCCGGTCCTTCGGCGAAGCTCGCCCGCGCCTCGACGCCGTTGGGCGCCCGGTAACACACCCCGGTGATGGGCCGCGCCGCGCCGGGCCCGAGCAGCGGCAGCACCCCGAGCCGCTCCAGGGCCCGCACGCCCGCCGGCTGGATCCCTTCGCCACACGCCTTGTCCTGGGGATACTCCCCCCTTTCGCACACGACCACCTCGACGCCCGCCTCCGCCAGCGCGATCGCCGCCGCGAGACCCGCCGGCCCGCCGCCCACGACCACCGCGTCCACGATCATGGGGCACGCGGCTCGCGGTCGGGTTGGCGGAGGTCGGGCAAAAAGCGCGGCCGCCGCAGCAGACCGGCGTAGTTGCCGCAGGCCGAGAGCGCCCGCTCCTCGGCGCGGATGCGCACCCAAAGGACAACGGCGTTGGCGAGCGAATAGCTGACGGAGGTGAAGAACGCTCCGTGCAAGAGCGGAACGGCGGCGATCTCGAGCACCACCCCGGCGTAGTTTGGGTGGCGCACGTGACGGTAGATGCCGGCGCGCACCGGCTCCTGGCCGGGCAGCGTGATCACCCGCACCGTCCAGCGTTCGCCGAGCGTCCGGATCGCCGCATACCGCAGCGCTTGGCCGGCGATAGCGACGGCCAGGGCCACGAAGGCGACGCGCGGATGGAAGGCAGCGTCGAAGACGAAGACCTCGACCGACATCGCGACGAACCAGCTGCCGTGCAGCGCTGCCATGGCTCGAAAGTGGCGCGGCGCGTGCTCGACCGCGCCCCGGGCGAACAGGCGGCGCTCGTGGCGCCGGCTGAGCTGGAGCTCGTACACGCGCTGAGCGACGAGCAACGCGAGCGCGACGGCGAAGACGTGCTGGCTGGTCACGCGGCCCGCTCGTGGCTCGAAGGTTCGTCCCAGCGGAGCAGCACCAGCTCGGCGCAGAAGCCAGGGCCCATGGCCAGCAACATGCCCCAGGTGCCGGCGCGCGGGCGTGGATCGTCCAGGCTCCGCTCGAGCACCATCAGCACCGATGCGCTCGACAGGTTGCCCACCTTGGCGAGGCTGTCGCGGGTCACGTCGAGGGCGCGGGGCCCGAGCGCGAGCGCGTCGATGACCCCGTCGATCACCGCCGGCCCGCCCGGGTGGACGATCCACGTGCCGACGTCGGCGGGGGACAGATCCCGCTCTGCCAACAGCGCCCGCACCGCCGGAGCGAGCTCGGAGCGCGCCAGCTGCGGGACCCCCTTGCCCAAGACGATCTTGAAGCCGCTGTCGACGATGTCCCATCCCATCACGCGCTCGGTGTTCGGGAAGAACACGCTGCGCGTCTCCACCACGCGCGGCCCCGACGCACGCGCCAGCGGGTGCTCGTCCCCCACGAGCAGCGCGGCCGCGGCGCCGTCGCCGAACAGCGCCGCCGCGATCACGTTGGCGACCGAGTCGTCGTGCTGCTGCAGGGTGAGCGAGCAGAGCTCCACGCTCAACAGCAGCGCCGCCGAACGCGGCGAGCCGCGCAGGTACTCGCTGAGCCGCGCGACCCCCGCCGCCCCCGCCACGCAGCCGAGGCCGAACAGCGGCAGACGTTTGGTGCTGGCGCGGAACGCGAGGCGGTTCATCAGCCGGGCGTCGATGGAGGGGACCGCGAGCCCGGTCACGGTGGTGAACGCCAGGAGATCGACGTCGCCCGGCTCGAGCTGGACCCGCTCGAGCAAGCGCCCGATCGCCGTCGACCCCAGGCGCACGGCGCTCTCCGTCCAGGTGGCGTTGCGCTCTGCGAACGAGGGCCGGCGCGCATACCACTCCTTGGGCTGCACCAGGTGCCGGCCGCGGACCTGCACCGACTCGAACAGCCGGCTGAGCTTGACGTCGTCGAACCGTCGATCTCCGCAGAACGGCCCTCGCAAGGCCTCGAGCAGCTGCGGCTGCGGGTAATAGTGCTCGGGAAAGGCCGTTTGTGCGGCGACGACGTAGGGCATGGCGGGTTTACCGAGCGCGACGCGCGAGGCCAGGCGAAGGTAAGCCGCCCCCGTCGCGCTGCCACACCGGCTCATCGATTCTCACGCTCCCAAGGGAATTTCCCGACGCCCAGGCGCGATCGGCGACGTTGCCATGACGCTGCGCGATGAGCAGGTTTCGACGCACGGACGCTCGCCCGGGCGCTCGACCGATGTGGAGCTCGAGGATGCAGATCAGTGCCATCATGGAACGCGACGTGAAGACCTGCGGACCGGCGGACAGTCTGAGAGAAGCTGCGCTGCTGATGTGGGAAGGCGACTGCGGTGCCGTGCCGGTGCTCGACGATCATCGGCGCGTCGTGGGGATGATCACCGATCGAGACATCTGCATGTCCGCCTTCTTCAAGGACGTCCCGCTTTCCACCATCAACATCGAAGAGGTCATGAGCCGCCAGGTGCACTGCTGCCGGCCCGAGCAGACGGTGGCGGAGGCCGAGGCGCTGATGCGCGAAGCGCAGGTGCGCCGCGTGCCGATCGTCAACGACGAGCACGAGCTCGTCGGCATCCTCTCGCTGGCCGATATCGCCCGAACCATGCGCACCCAGCCGCCGTCGGCGAGCCATGAAATTTCACTGGCCGCCGTCGGCGAGACGCTGGCGGGGATCGCGCGGACCCGCAACGGCTCGGGCTCCTACCTGTAGGCCAGCCCTTCGCCGTAAAGGAGGTTCGCCCGACCGGGGAAGCCGCGCCGGGCTCAGTACGCCAGGGTGCAGGTGTTGCCCGCGCCGCAGCTCGGCGAGGTCACGGCGGCCACGACCTCGGAAGCGGGCATGGGCGTGTAGCTGTACGGGATGTCGAACACCGTGCCGCGCGAGTCGTTCATGTTGCCCGCCGTGCCTTCGTTGCCGATCCCTCTCCAGCCGCGCGGACTGCCCATGTCGGTCCAGATCGCTCGATCCTCGTGGTAGACGCAGTTCTCGGCGATCAGGGCCATGTCTTTGCCGACCCCGTGGATCTGGCCGCCGCCGGTGTTGTGATAGTTGTTGAGCATGTGAACGTTGCCGAAGCGCCCGCGCGGTTGGCGAGAATCGACCCGCTCGCCCCAGTGACAGTTCATGTACGTGATGCGCAGCTTGCCCACGCTGGCGGGCTCGTCGTCACTGCCGGCGATCAGGTTCGAGAATCGGTGCTCCTTGTCGTACGTGTAGTGGAAGTGCGTCCAGGAGACGGTCACGTAGTCACCCCCTTGGGTAACATCGCAGTTGCCGTCCTGGCCGTCGGCGATGTCGAGATGATCGAGCCAGACGTGGTGCGCGCCGTTGCCGATGTACACGGCGTCCGAGCCGGCGCGGCACTCGTCGTAGCTGTTGCAGCGCGGCCCCCGCACGGCCAGGTTGCGAATGATGACGTTGCTCACCGCCGCGCCGCTGATGCGGATATTGCCGTTGATGGTGACCCCCGGAGCGACGCCGATGATCGTCTTGTTCGCCCGCGGCGAGAGCGTCCCGTTGTAGGTCCCCGGCTCGACCAGGATGATCGCGGGGCTCGAGCTCTCGGCGGCGTCCTGCAGCTCGCTCATCGTGTCCACGACGATCGCCGAGCCAAGATCCGTCCCACCGCCAGTCGTCCCGCCGGCGACGCTGGCGAAACCTGGGACCGGGTCGGTGATCCTGAGGTCGCCGACCGGACTGGAGCCGCCGGTACCGGCCATGCCGCCCATGCCCCCGGTGTTCGTGCCGCCCGCGCCGCCCATACCCCCGGTGTTCGTGCCGCCCGTGCCGCCCGTGCCCCCGTTCGAGCCGCTGCAGACGCAGTAGTCGGATTGATGGCCCGAGCTGCACGACACGTCAGGCAAGCTGTCGTCGGCGGCGCAAGCGCCGTCCAGATTTTCTGCGGCCCTCACGCAGCTGAGACCCGCCGCAGCGCACACCGCATCGCAGCCGGCGCTGTTCGTGAAGACCGCTTCACAGGTCGTCGGACTGCTCGCGCAAAGGTCATGGCCCGCGGCCGTGATCCCCGAGCAGTCCACCTCCGTGACCGTGCCCCCC
>JAEZYZ010000282.1 GCA_023418705.1 Pseudomonadota bacterium
CGCCCGGCGAGGACGCCTGCACGTGCCGCGCTGGCCCGCTGCCGCGCACGGGATCGTGGTCGCTCGCCGTGTTGGCGGTCTTGCTGCCGCTGCTTGGTCGACGGCGCGGAAAAACGAGACCGTCTAGAGCTAGAGCGACAGACGAGACCGTCCAGAGCACCGAGCCGTGAGCATCCTTCGGGATTCTCTGGTCTGGCGAACGGATCGGTGCGCTAGCCTTGGACCCCACCGACCGTGGGGCGCTCCGCGGCGCCGCCCTCCGGTGGCCCGCCCCGCGGCGCGACCACGTGGCGGCGCTGAAGCGCTCGCAGCACGAGCCAGCCAACGATCCCCCACCCCAACCCGAGCATCCAGCCCGCCAACACATCGCTCGGATAGTGCACGCCGAGATACACCCGGCTCACCCCGACCAGCACCATCAACAGCAGCGCGACGCTCAAGAAATAGACCTTGAGCAGGCGGTGTTTGACGAGCCGGGTCACGAGCGTGCCCAAAGTGGGGTAGACGACGGCCGAGACCAGGGAGTGACCGCTCGGGAAGCTGAAGCTCGTGGCCTCGACCCAATGGGGAACGATGTCGGGACGCGGCCGGTCGAACACCTCCTTCAAAAAGGACTGGCTCAGCGTGGCAAGGACGACGAGCGCCGTCACGACGAGCGCCGTGCGCCACTCCCGAAGCATCGCCAAGTAGCCGACCACGATGGTGGTGATCAGCGTGACGATCGTGGGTCCGCCGAGGGCCGTCAGGTCCATCCAAGCGTTCTGCACCCAGGGCGGCCCGATCGGCTGGTCGAGCTGACCCCGACGCCGCAGCGCGAGCATCAGCTCGTCCTCGAAGCGTCCCCCGGAGGTCGAGACCTCGTCCGCCAGCTCGACGAAGCCGAACAGCAGCAAGACCAGCGCGAACAAGGCGACCACCACGGCCAGATCGACCTGGCGGGCCAAGCGCCGCCAGGGAGCGGCGCGCCGGAGCCTCGAGAGGGCATCCTTCATGGCCCCCTGATGAGCCGCCCCCGCTGGGGTGTCAAACAGGCGGCGCGGCGGTGGCGCGCTGGCGACGTCGCTCGGGATCGCGGCCGCGATCCTCGACGTCGGCGATCGTATCGGCGGCGGATCTCGGGCCGCGATCGGCCTCCGGCAGGTGGTGCAATAGGCGACACCTCACTACATCGACGTTCCTGCTCCAAGGCAGCTTTTTGGGTCCGACCCGCGCGAGCGCTGGCGGCTGAGCGCGCCGGGAGATCGGCGGACTTATTTTCATGAGGAGCGGGCGATTCGTAATACCCTGTCCGTTCGCATGAAACTCGCACGCCCGCATCCCGACACGACGTGCGCCCCGGCGAGACCGGGTTTCGAACAAGGCGCCGACCGTGATCAGCACCGGCCGGCGCTCGCAAAAGCCTCGCCGGCAGCTCCGGTCGCCCGACGTCGCGGGCGCGTGCTGGTGGTCGACGACGAACACATCATCGGCAAGGTCGTGTCCCGCGCGCTGTCTCGGGAGCACGACGTGACGGTGCTCACCAGCGCGGGAGATGCGCTGAAGCTGTTGGCGGAGGGGCGGCGCTTCGACGTGATCCTGTGCGACCTGTTGATGCCGCAGATGACCGGCATGCAGCTGCATGCGGAGCTCTCGCGCGCCCTGCCCGATCAAGCCGCACGCATGATCTTTCTCACCGGCGGCGCCTTCGGCACGCAAGAGCGCGCCTTTCTGGAAGGTGGCGCCGCGGTGCTCGAGAAACCGTTCGAAACCCGGCAGCTCCAGTCGCTCGTCAACGCCCGCATCGTCTGATCGGCCGACGCGCTCGGGGGCGCGCCCGGGCCTGGTGCCGCCGGCGGCGTCAAGCGCGCTTTACAGGATGTCAAGTGCGCTTTACAGGGCGTCAAGTCGATCGTACGCTCCGTGCCATGGCGGATGCCCCCCTGCGCCCGCGGATCCGGGAGCTCCGAGAGCGCGCCGGCCTCTCGCAAGCCGCGCTGGCCGAGGCGGTGGGCGTCTCTCGGCAGACCTGGATCGCCGTGGAAGCTGGCCGTCAGGTGCCGTCGGCGCTGCACGCCTTGAAGATCGCTCGGGCGCTGGGCAGCAGCGTCGAGCAGCTCTTCGAGCTGCCGCCGGAGCCGGGGCTCCCGGTCACCCTCGCGCCGCTCGCGCGGTCGACAGGTTCGGCGGTCTCGGCGTCGCGCCGCGTGGCGGTCGCTCGCGTCGGCGCAGCGTGGGTCGCGCATCCCCTCGCCCACGACGCCGTGGCCGCCGCAGACGGGATCCTGGCCACCCGCGCCGGCGCGGCGGCCCGCTGGCTCGTCGAACCCTTGGTCGACCTCGGGCGGCTCGAGC
Source organism: Pseudomonadota bacterium (assembly GCA_023418705.1). Classification (GTDB taxonomy): domain Bacteria; phylum Myxococcota_A; class Polyangia; order Polyangiales; family Polyangiaceae; genus JAEZYZ01. The sequence continues at coordinate 2,332 of JAEZYZ010000282.1, forward strand.
GGCACGTGCTGGTCGCCGGGTGTGCGCCGCTCTTGGGCATCCTGGCCGCCTGCGCCACGCGCGAGCGCCCCGACCTGCGCGTGAGCTGGCTCGAGGCGGACAATCGGCGCGCCCTCGACCTCTTGGCGGGCGGTCTGGTGCACGCCGCCGGGCTGCACGGCGCGCGCTCGCTCGCCGACAGGCAGCTGCCGGTGCTGCGGCGGCGGTTTGCCGGCCGCCGCTTGCTCGCCGTCAATCTCACCCGCTGGCGACAAGGCTTGGTGGTCGCGCCCGGCAACCCGCTCGGCATCCACGAGCCGAGCGACGTGCTCCGCCGCGATCTGCGCTTCGCGTGGCGCGCACCCGGGGCCGGCGCGACCCAGCTGCTAGAGACCGCGCTGTCCCGCTCTGGGGTGAAGCGCGCGCGCCTCCCCGGGGGGCCGTTTGCGGCGGGGCACTTGCAAGTCGCCCAGTGGGTACGGGCCGGTGCCGCGGACGTCGGCGTGGCCATCGAGGGGGTCGCCCTCGGCGCGGGCCTCGACTTCGTCCCGCTGGCGGAGGAGCGCTTCGACCTCGTCGTGCCGGAGGACTTCGCGCGGCAAGGGCCCGTGGCCGAAATGCTCGAGCTGCTCGCCGGGTCCCGCTTCCGCGACGAGGCCGCGACCCTGCCCGGCTACGACGGATCGCTCACCGGCGACAGCGTGCAACTCGGCCCGGTTTGAAGCCGCCCATGCGCCCCTTCGCTGTCGTCCTCCGCACCAGCCTCGCGCTCGCGCTGTCCTTCGGATGTGCCCCGGAGCGGTCCCGCGGCGAGGAGGTCACGGTGATGGCTGCGTCTTCGCTGACGGATGCCTTTCTGGAGCTTCGGGACGGGTTTCGAGCCGCCAACCCCGGCAAGCACGTGCGTCCGACCTTTTCTGGCAGCCAAATCTTGCGTTTGCAGATCGAGGGCGGCGCCACCGCCGACGTGTTCGCCTCGGCGGACGAGCGCCACATGCAGGCGCTCGGGCGAGCGGGCCTCGTCACCGAAGGCCGGGCCTTCGCGCGCACCGGGCTGGTGGTGATCGTCCCCGCAGACAACCCCGCCCGCATCCGGCGCTTCGCCGATCTGCCCAAGGCGACGCGGCTGGTGATCGGCTCGGCGCACGTCCCGGTGGGCAGGTACACGCGCGAGCTATTGGAGCGCGCCGATCGTGCCGACCCTGGCTTTCTGGAGCGCGTGCGCGCTCGCGTGATCTCGGAGGAGAACAACGTCCGCCTGGTCCGCGCCAAGGTGGAGCTCGGCGAAGCCGACGCGGCCGTCGTCTACCGCACCGACGCCGTCGGTTCCAAGAAGCTCCGGGTCATCCCGGTCCCGGAGGCCCTCGACGCGCGGGCGGAGTACTTCATCGGGGCCCTCGCGGCGGCGCCCGCGCCAGACCTCGCGCGTCGCTTTACGGAGTACGTGCTGTCGCGCGAAGGCCAAGGCATCCTGAGCCGTCACGGCTTCTCGGTGGACCCATGAGCCGGGCGTTCGACAACGGTGTCCGGGTGGTCGCCCCCGCCCTGTCGCTCACGTTGCTCGCGCTGCTCCTCTTGCCGCTGGCTGGCCTGGCGGTCTCTTCGTCACCCGCGCAGATCGCGGCCGGCATCGACCACCCGTTGTTCGCCGAAGCCTTGAGCTTGAGCGTGCGCACCACCCTGGTGAGCCTGTGCATCCTGGTCCTGGGCGGCACCCCGCTCGCGTTCTGGCTCTCCGCCTCACGCTCCGGGCTGGCGCGCTGGGTGGAGGTGGTGCTGGATTTGCCGATCGTCGTGCCGCCGGCGGTGATCGGCGTGGCGCTGCTGCAGACGTTCGGCAACCGCGGCCTGCTCGGCCCCGCCCTGCAGGGCATCGGCCTGTCGGTCCCGTTCACGACGACCGCGGTCGTGCTCGCGCAGGTCGTGGTCTCCGCCCCGTTCTACCTCCAGGCTGCGGCCAACGCCTTTCGAAGCGTCGATCTCGACTTGCTCCTCGTGGCTCGAACCCTCGGGATCTCCGAGGCCGGCGCCTTCTTCAGGGTGGCAGTGCCGATCGCGCTGCCCGGGCTCGTGAGCGGCGCCGCCCTGGCCTGGGCGCGCGCCCTCGGAGAGTTTGGCGCGACGCTGCTCTTCGCCGGCAACCTCCCCGGGAGGAGCCAGACGCTGTCGCTCGCCATCTACACGGCGCTCGAAGCCGACGCGGACGTCGCCGTCGCCATCTCGCTCGTGCTGACCTCCATCGCGGTCGTCCTCTTGCTCTCGCTGCGGCGGCTGCCGGCCCTGCTCTGGCGGCGCGATCGGGGGGAGCCCGCCTTGCCACGCCGGGAGCCGGCCCGATGAACTGGCAGGTACGGATCGAGGCGCGCCTGGGCGAGCTCCGGCTCGCCGTCGACGTGAGCGGCGGGGCCGGCCCGATCGTCGTCATCGGCGGCAACGGCGCCGGAAAAACCAGCCTGCTCCGGCTGATCGCCGGAGCGCACCGGCCCAGCTCGGGCAGGATCTCGGTCGGAGCTCGCACGCTCTTCGACGCGGAGCGGGGCGTCGACTTGCCTCCGGAGCACCGCCGGGTCGCCTACGTGCCCCAAGGGTACGGCCTGTTCCCGCACCTGAACGCGCTCGACAACGCGGCGTTCGGACGATCACCCGGCGGCGCGACCGATCGCGCCACGCGCCGCCGCGAGGCGCTCGAGCTGCTCGATCAGCTCGACTGCGCCCACCTGGCCAAGCGCATGCCGAGCGGCCTGTCCGGCGGCGAGCGGCAGCGCGTCGCGCTGGCCCGCGCGCTGTTCGTCGATCCAGACCTCTTGCTGCTCGACGAGCCGCTCTCGGCCCTGGACGCCTCCGCTCGCCGGTCGGTGCGGCGCTTTCTGGCCGAGCACCTGATGCGGCGCGGGCGGCCGTCGATCGTCGTCACGCACGACGTCCGCGACGTCCTGGCCTTCGACGCGCCGGTGTGGGTCCTGGAAGCCGGGCGCGTGCTGCAGCGAGGCAGCGCCGCCGAGCTCCAGGCGGCGCCGGCCAGCGCCTTCGTCGCCGAGTTCTTCGACGCTGCACCAGCGCTTCCGTCGAGGCTCCGGTCGGCGTAGGACCGTCAGTCGGTCCCCTTCAGGTTCGCGATCGGGAACAGGCGGTGCGCGACCCGCGCGATGCCCGCGGCTTCGAGCACGCTCAACACCTCGTCGAGGCTCTTGTAGACGCGCGCGCACTCGTCGAGCGGGGTCCGCTCGGTGTTGCCGACGATGCCGCGGATCGGCACGCCGCCGAACACCCGCTCGACCTCGCGCATCTCCCGATCGATGACGTCTTGCTCCGCGGCCAAGCTGCGCTTGGCCGCGCCGCGCGCCAGCACGCGCCCCGAGCCGTGGTTGACGGAGAACCCGGACCGACGGGCTCCCTGGCGCGGAAAGACGATGGCCGCTCCCTCGAACATGGACCCCGGGATCAAGCAGGGGTGGCCGGTCGCCTCCCAAGGCGTCCCGGCGAGGTCCGGATGCCCGGCGGGGAAGGCGCGCGTGGCCCCCTTGCGGTGCACGAACCCGCGGCGCGTGGAGCCGTCCGGCAGCCAGAGCGTCTCGCGCTGCACCAGGTTGTGAGAAATCTCGTAGTACACCTCCCCCTCGGCGCCGAAGACGTCTTGCAGCGCTCGCTGCACGCCGTTGACGATGATGTGGCGATTGGCGACGGCGTAGTTGGCGGCGCTGTTGTGGTGCGCCCAGTACGCCCTGCCGAGCGGCTCGTCCGCGTAGACCCACGACGCCTCTCGCTGCTGCTTCGGCAGCTCGCGCAGCTTCGCGCCCTCATAGAAAAAGTGGTTGGCCGTCTGCCACCCGTAGCCGCGCGAGCCGCAGTGGATCATCACCCACACTTCGCCGGTCTCGCGGTCGGCCTGCATTTCGATGAAATGGTTGCCGCCGCCGATCGAGCCGAGCTGCGGGCCTGCCTTGTCGTACGCCCGCTCGATGGCGTGCAGATCCAGGTCTTCCGGCACCGGGATGAACTGCCGCTCGCAGAGCTCCGGGCGCACCCCGACGGCGCGCGCTCCGTAGCGCAGGATCTCCTCGAGCTTCTTGCTCGAGAAGCGCGGCATCTTCGCCGCGCGGCGTGAGCCGACGCCGGTGGCGACGTGGGCCTCCACCTCGGCCACCCAGCGCGCCCGCGGCTCCCAACCCGCCACGTCCTCTGCCGTCAGCGAGGGCACCCGCAGATAGAGCACGCCGCAAGAAATGTCGTAGCCGGACCCGGCCTGGATGATGGTGTCGTCGGTCACCACCACGGCGCCCACGGGCACCCCGAAGCCGGCGTGCGCATCGGGCATCAAATAGGCCCCCACGACGCCCTCGTACGAGGCGGCGGCGGCCAGCTGCTGCCACATCGACTCCTCGGAGGCTTCGAACAACGCCTCGGAGAAGAACGCCTCGGCGTCCACCCGCATGCCGCCGGTGCGCGGCAGCACGTAGTGGTGGCTGCCCACCCGCTCCGTTCGATACTTCAAGCTCATCGCCGTCTCCAGCGTCTAAACTGCATCGTCGAGCCCCCGAAGGCCAGCGGCCCGACGAAGCTCGTCGCATCGCGCCACCCGTGATAGGCCGGGCCCAACCGTCATGGGTTGGTCCATCGACCCCGAGCGCCAGGCGCAGATGCTCGCCGGTCGTCTGCAGAAGACGTTCCGCCACCTGCGCCCGCGATTTCAGCGCCGCAACGTGGGCGCCTTCCGCCTCTACGACCGCGACATCCCGGAGATCCGGCTGGCCATCGACTGGTACGAGGGGCACCTGGTGGTGGCCGAGTACGAGCGGCAGCAGCACGCCTCCATCGATGGCTGGGCCGAGCGGATGGCGCGGGGCGCCGCGGCGGCCCTCGGCGTGCCCGAGGGACACCTGCACCTGAAGCAGCGGCGAACGCGCCCCGCCTCCGGAGCGCGCTACGGCCGGCTCGCGAACACCGGACAGCGGCTGGTCGTCCGGGAAGGCCCGCTGAAGTTTTGGGTCAACCTCGACGACTACCTCGACACGGGCCTGTTCCTCGACCACCGCACCACCCGTGAGCTCGTGCGCCAGGAGTGCTCGGGCAAGGACGTGCTGAACCTGTACGCCTACACGGGTGCGTTCACCTGCGCCGCGGCCCAGGGCGGGGCCCGGCGCAGCGTCACAGTCGACCGGTCGCGGAGCTATCTAGCTTGGACGCGAGACAACCTCGTGCTCAACGGGCTGCACGGCGAGGCGCACAGCCTGGTCGCGAGCGACAGCGGGTCCTTCTTGAAGCGCGCGGCGGTCGCCGGCGAGCGCTTCGACCTGATCGTCCTCGACCCGCCCTCCTTTTCGACCCCGGGCGACGACGCCCCGCTCGACGTGCAGCGCGATCATCCCGAGCTCGTGGCGTCCTGCCTCGCGCTCTTGCGACCCGGCGGCGTTTTGTGGTTTTCGACCAACCACCAGCGCTTCGAGCCGCGCCTCGAGGGTGTCCCCGCCTCCGAGATCCGGGAGCTGACGCGCCGGACGGTGCCGGAGGACTTCCGCAACCGCACCGCCCACCGCTGCTTTCGGCTCGTGCGCTGACGGCGACCCCGCGGTCGTCAAAACCACCGAAACCCGCTCACCTTGTCGAACACGACCACGCGCGAGGCCTGCGCTTCGAAGCGCAGCGTGCGCTCAGAGACGAGCGGCCACTCCGAGGGATCCGGGGTGTCGCCGAGCTCCACCTTCACGCGATGCGATCCCGCGGGCACGCGCAGCTGCTCGAGCGCGATGCTGTTGCCGTCGTTCCAGACGCCCCCGGGCTCGTAGGCTCGCTCGAGCAGCACGCGGTCGTCGACGGTAACGCGCAGCCGGACGGAGCTGCGGCGGCGATCACACATCCGGGTCTGCCGCATGTGCACGGGGCGGGATGCCCGCTCCTCTTCGGTGAGCTCACGGCAGTGCTCCCCCGCGGTCCCCGGGTGCTTGAAGCTGACGACCAGCGCCGGGCCGTCCGACGCCGGGCTGGCGTAGACCACGCGGGTGATCCCCCAGATCAACGAAGACAGCAGCGCCGCGCACACGCTCCCCGCGATCCAAGCTTGGACGCCGCGGCCTCCGCGCGCGCCCTTCGGCCGTGGGCGCCCCTCTCGCAGCCGGTCCAAGAACCTGCTCGCCTCCCGCTCCAGCGCTGCGTTGCTCGGGGTCGGCGAAGACAGGAGCAGCACGCGATCCGAGTCGACCCGATCGATGCGCAGCCGCGGCTCGCGAGCGCCGGACAGACGCAGCTCCGTCCACTTGTAGCCCTCGCGGTGGCGGCACGCCTCCGGACCGCACGCCGCGATCAGGATCCCCTCGGCGCCGCGCTTCAGCGCGCGCTCGATCAGCATTGGGTTGATGAAGCCCGCGCACGGCACCGACACACGGTGGAACTGACCGAGCGCTGCCCCTGCCGACTCCCCGACGAGCCCCGCTGCGGGCGCGTTCTGGCACGTGAAGGCGATGAGCGGCGAGCGCCCCTCGGACCGGGCGAGGGCGATCTGCTCGTCCAGGTCCTTGCGCTGCTGCAAGGACGGCAGGGACGGAAGATCGATGGCGGCCGAGTTGCACGAGCCGACACAAATGCCGCAGCTGACGCACTTGTCCGGATCGACCTCCGCCACGGCCGGGTAGGCACGGCCGTCGGTCCGCGGCACCATCTGAATCGCACGGAACGGGCAGTCTTCGACGCAGCGCTGGCAGGCGTTGCAGCGCTTCTGCTCGACCTTCGCAGCGACGTGCCGCCCACGGGCCAGCGTCCAGGGGACGGACAGCAGCGCGGCGCCCGACACCAACAACAGCGCCCAAAGGGCCCCGCCCCCCAAGCGATCCGTGACGACGATCGGCGCGAGGTACCACCAGTCCATTTCGAAGCTGCCGCGGTGCGCGGTCATCTGCGCGGCGTCCGCCGCGCTCGCGGGCAAGAGCAGCGACAGGGCCAGCAGCGAGGCGAGCACCCAGCCCGTCATCGCCTTGCCGGTCAAGAACTTCGGCCGAGAGAGCCGCGAGATGTGCAGCCAGAGCGCGATCCCCATCACCAGGGGCAGCAGCATGTGGGCGAAGAACACCACGAAGAAGAGCAGGGAGTTCACGGTCTCGTTCGCGACGAACGCGCGGGACAGCGGATCGGCGAAGATGGGCAGCTGGTCGAGCAGCTTGGCCGTCCCGGCCGCCACCGCGTGCGCCCGCTCGTCCCAAACCAACCAGTAGCCGAGCCAACCCACCAGCCAGAGCACCCCGATCGAGACGACCCCCGTCACCCACGCGACCCAGCGGGCGCCCGTGAAGCGACGGGCGGCGAACAGTCGGACCGCGTGGACCAACACGAAGAGCATGCAGGCGTCGGAGCTGTAGCGGTGCACGGAGCGGACGAGCCCGGCCGTCAGCGGCGCCTGCTCCATCGCGACCACCGAGGCGTGCGCCCGAAACACGCTGGTCTCGTACCAGAAGAGCAGCAAGACCCCCGAGACGCAGGCGATCAAGAACGTGGTGTTGGCGATCGCCCCGGTCTGCGCGAACGGGTTCAGCTCGGGGCGGATGCCCCGCTCGACGGCGGTGTCGAGCCAGCGAAACGCCCGATCCACCCGGCGGTACGCGCTTGCCCCTCGGACCGCCGGCTCGCCCGACGCGCCCGGCGCCGGCAGCAGCCGGAGCTGGCGGCGTGGCGGGCTCGACAGGCTCTGGTGTTGCACGGTCATGGCGCGACCGTCAGCCGCTCCCCGGCTCGCGAGCGAGCAGCTGAACCGCCTCGAGCAGCCAGTGCTCTTGCCGCTGGCTCAGCGTGAAGCGGTAGGCAAGCTTGCCGCGCTTGTCGAGGACGATGAAGAGGTTGGCGTGGTCGATCGCGCCCGTGGTCATGTCCATCTTGCGGGAGATCTGCAGCGCGTCGAGCAGCGCGTTCACGCGCTCGGGAGGTCCGGTCAGAAACTGCGCCTCGGGGGCCGACATCTTGTGACGCTTCGCCAGCTCCAAGAGCACGCGCTCGGTGTCCCGCTCGGGGTCCAGCGTGATGGCGACGACCCGCACCCAGCGGCGCTCGTCCGCTCGCAGCCGCGCCAGCGTTCGTTCGAGTTGAGCCAGGATCAGCGGACACGTGTAGCCGCAGGTCGCGTAGACCCCGGTGAGGATCACGACCTGGCCCTCGAGCTGCTCGAGCGTCACGCGCTGCCCGTGTTGATTGCGCAGATCGAAGCTGGGCGCGGCGTACGCCGTCCGGAGCGCCGCCGCGGGCAACGGGAGCTTCGGGTCCGGTCCGGGCTTCGCCGCGGCGAACAGCGAGAGCGTCATCCCGGTCGCGATGACCGCCGCCCCGGCGCCGTAGGGCAACAGGGCGCGGGGACGGGTCCGCAAGAGCTCGGCGACCGGCTCCTTCCAGAACAGGGCGATGATGCCGCCGATCACCGGAGGGTGCCCGAGCATCAGCCCGACGTAGGCCCACTGCAGGCTGCCCGTGCGTTCGTCGTAGCCGAAGCACCACTTGCGGAACTCGTCCGCGAAGGCGCCGAACCCCGCGTCGCCGCCCGGCACGAAGAGCAGCACGAGCAGCAGCACCTCGAAGCTTCCGAGCACCGCGAGCGCCAGCACGGGGAAGCGCCACGACGAGAAGAACTCCTGGACTCTCTTCAGGACCTGGAGGAAGGCAGCCATCAGCGGTCTCCTTGGGGACGGCGGCGCGCTCACCGCACGTGCCACACGTCGGCGAGCGCCTTCCAGTTGGCGAAGTAGTAAACGGCGAACGAGAGCAGCAGGATGAGCGTCAGGACGAACGTCCCCGGCGCGTCGTGGTGCCCCTCCTCGAGCTTCTCCGTGCTCCGCGCAGCGTCCAAATGATCCTCGTCTTTCATCTCGACCTCCTCACCAGCCGGCAAACTTGCGCCCCTCGAGCTTCGGACCGAAGAACACGGCGGCGACGGTCAGGCCCACGAACAGGAGCAGCCCGGTGACCGCCACCGTCCCGCCGATGCCAACCAGGCCCAGCCACAGGTGCGCCGACGCATCGAACCCGGCCGAGTGCGCCGCGCCGGCGAACTCGACGTCCCAGTGCCGTCGCGGCACCCCGTAGGACCCGGCGAACGACATCCCGAGGGACATCAGCACGATGCCCACGGCGAACACGTACGGCTGCACGCGCGCCAGCCTTCGGGCACGAAAATCGCGACCGAACACCAGGGGCACGACGTAGTAGGTCAGCGCCATGAAGGCGAGCGTCGTCCCGCCGACGACGGTCGCGTGAAAGTGCCCCGGGATGCGCAGCGTGTTGTGGGCGATGATGTTGATCTGCTCCGTGCCCAGGGTCACGCCGGTGATGCCGCCGATGAACCCGAAGATCAAAAGCGACAGGAAGAACCCGGAGAACCCCGGGTTCTTCCAGGGAGCCGCGGTCAACCAACCGAAGAGCCCCCGGTTGTGGCCCTGCTTTCGGAGCGCGACCTCCACAGACGCCGGGACCGTGTAGCCGTGGACCATCGACGCCAGCACCGCGAGGTACATCGCGTACGAGGTGTTCCAGATCTTCCACCCGGCGCTCACCCCCGGATCCACCAAGAGGTGGTGCGCCGAGGCCAGGTTGATGAACAGGATGTACAGCACGAACGCGCCGCGCGACACCGCCTGGTTCAACACCTTGGCCTTCACCGTGAGCGCGCCCATCAGATACCAGGTGCTGACCATCGCGGCGACGTTCACCTGCTGCGACTGATGACCGAGCCCCCACCACACCAGCCGGTACCACATCGGATCGGGCGCCCCGACGAGGTCGAGCGACCACAAGAACGTCGGGATCATCACCAGGGCGCCGTGCAGCAGCGTCACGACCGCGATGATCGCCGCCGTCGTCGCCCCGAACACGACCAGCGGCACGGAGCCGCGGTAGGTCTTGTCGCGCTTGGCGATGTACAGGGTCGCGAAGAAGTTGAACACGGCGATCAGCGTGCCCACCGCGACCAGAATGATCGCCAGGTAAAACAGCGGGTGCGCCTTGAGCGGCGCGTACGACGTCATCATGACGTCGGCCTGCCCGGTGAGGATCACGTAGTCGAGCATCGCGGCGCCGCCCAGCATCAGCGCGAAGCCGACCCAGGCCACCTTCCCGGAGAACAGCCGGCTGTTGAGCAGGCTGGTCGCGGCGAAGTACAGGATCGCCACCTCGAAGAACAGGATCCACAGGATCAACATGTTGAGCCCATGAAACGTGGTCAGGCGGTAGTACCACTCGGCCGACAACAGGTGGATGGATGGCGCCCGCGTGAGCGCGAGCAACAGCGCGGCGATGCCGCCCATCAGCAAGAAGACCACCGCGCACACGGCGTGCAGCTTGATGAACTGGCCGGCGGTCGCATCGAGCGTGAGCCCGGTGGTGGCGCACACCAGCGCCTTCCCTTCGGCGTGGTTTCCCCGAGGCTTCTCGGCGGCGGGCTCCACCCTCGTCGGCGAGGGCGCCAAGCCGCCTGCGGCCGGATCGATGGTCGTCATGTCGTTACTCCGTCACCAGGATTTTTCCGGTCATTTGGTGATGACCGATGCCACAGAACTCGTTGCAGATGATGGTGAACTCACCCGCCATCGTCGGCGTGATCGTGAGCACGTGATCGTAGCCGGGCAGGATCTGAAAGTTCATGTTGATGGGCAGCACCGAGAAGCCGTGCTGCAGGTCCATGGAAGAGACGTGGAGGCGGTAGGTCTGTCCCTTTCGGAGCTGCAGGACCGGGTAGTACGACCACATTTGCGCTTGCAGGTACGCCTCGCCGCCGGGGCTCGGCTCCACGATCGGCAGCCCGTCCTCCGTCTCGCCGACGCGGTTGCTCTCCACGAAGCGGGTCACGCGCTCCGCGAAGGCGGTCGGCGTGACGCTGTACGACTCCCCGGTGCTGTTCTGCTTGCCCCGGAAGTGCCAGTAGGGCATCGCCACCGTGAGCACGATGCACCAGAGGAGGGCGATGCCGATCCAGGCGCGCTCCGTGCCCGTGGGAGCCCTGAACCAGTCCGACGCAGGAGTGTGTACGCTCATCGAGGTGTCCTTTCAGGGCAGCGCGGCGGGCTGTATGTTGGACAGCTCGATCCAGCCCCACGCCGTGTAGGAGAGGAACGGGATGGCGACGCCCAGGACGAGCAGGATCCAGGGGTTGTCCATCAGACGTTGGAGCCAATGCGGTTTAGGTTCGGACTGAGCCATGTATGCCTCCCGGTGAGGTGACGGGCAGCGGCGCGACCGCCGCCGGAGACCAGCGCCGGCCGAGCCGAGCGCGCGCGACGAGGCCGAGGTAGAGCAGCCCCGCGCTGATGGCGACCACGCCGCCGGCCGCCATCACCGCGAGGCCGATCGAGCGCAACAGCTCCGGTGGCTGCTCCGGCCCATACAGCTTGCGGCCCGCTCCGTGAGCGCCTGCGATGGCAAAGCCGAGAGCGAAGACCGCCTGGCCGGCGCCGAACAGCGCGGGCTGAAGCCCCACCAGCCGCCGCGTCAACGGTCGATGATCCGCCTTGAACCCCAGCGCACCCAGCAGCCCGTAGCTGGCTGCCATGAACGCGACGGTGACGGCCCCGATCGCCGCGTGGTAGTGGGCCGGGATCATGGTGGTCGAGCCGCGGATCAGCGCTCCCAGCACGTAGCCGAGCACGGTCAGCGCGGCGCTCGCGCAGAAGCCGGTGAACCGCGGGTCGCGCCGGGCGCCCGGCGGCAGCCCCGTCCGCCACAAGTGGCGGATGCAGAGCACGAGCAGCACCGACACGGGAGGAAAAATCCCCCAGCGCATCAGCTGCGTGAACGCCTCGCGCAGAGCGACGTCCTGCAAACCGTACGCGGGCAACAACGGCGCCACGCCCCACGGCACCACCAGGAGCCCGAAACACACGGCGGCGACCTCGCGGCGGATGGGAGCCTTGCCGGTGAGCTGCCCGAGCAGCATCAGCCAGACGCTCACCATCGCGCAGGTGCTGGCGAGCTGCAGCACGTGACCCCCGCCCCAGAACAGGATCTCGTAGCGCACGTCGGCGGTCAGGCCCGGCGGGAGGTGGATGAAGCTCATCGCGAAGGTCAGCACCGCCAAGAGCAGCGCGACCAGCGTGGCCCGCAGGCCCACGACCGCGGCCGCCGGCACCGGCGGATCCGCCAGGCGAACGTGGGTCGCCGGCAGCAGACGCCGATCCACGACGCCGAGCACGATCCCGATCACCAGCACGACGAGCCCGAGCAAGAACGACCAATGGTCGATGACGGGGACGTAGTTGGCGACGACGGGCCGCGCCCCGCGGACGCCCGCCCCGACCAGCATCAGCAGCACCCCACCGGCTGCGATGTAAGGACCCGAGCGGGCCAGCCGCCCCACCGAGCGCTGCTCCGCCAGCAGCGACAGGAGCCCGGCGATGAAGGCGTACAACCAGACCAGCAGCGACAGATCGACGTGAACGACCAAGCAGCGCCGGAAAAACCCCGGATCTTGCACCAACGCCGACAGTCCTGGAGCACGCCCGATCACGAGCAGCAGCGCGAGCAGGCCCGAGAGCAAGAGCGATCCGATGGCGAGCGTGAGCCAGCGCGACAGCCCGGTGAGATCCGCGCGCACGGTCGCCACGCCGCGGGGCATCGCCGGTGTCTTGGCTCGGTCTTGACGTGGGTCGCAGCGGACGCTGTCGGGCATCGCGATCCTTTCAATAGACTCGCGTGTCTATAGATATTATTATCTATTGAGCCTGCCAAGCGGAGTTCCTCCCGCTGGTGACAGCCATCATGCGCTCCCCGAAACCCAAACGATCTCTGCCCAAAACCCGCAGCCGCGCGGCTCAGGTGCGCTCATCGCCTTTGAGTCAAACCAGCGAATACGCGATGCGCGCCCTCGCCTACCTGGCCACGTTGCCGCCGGCGGTGGCCGCGCGAGCCGCCCAGATCGCGGACGCCACCGGCGTGCCGTCCCACTACCTGTCCAAGGTCTTGCGCAAGCTCGTCGCGGCCGAGCTCCTGGCCGCGCGCAAGGGCCACGGCGGCGGCTTCAGCCTCGCACGGCCCGCCGCCAAGATCCGGTTTCTGGACGTCCTCGATGCTCTAGGCGAGGCGCCCACCGACAAGCGCTGCGCGTTCGGCTGGGGCAACTGCGACGTGCAGAACCCTTGCCCCCTGCACCCGCTCTGGTCCCGGCTCAACGAAGCCGTCATCGGGTGGGCAGAGCGGTCGACCTTCGCCGACATCGAGGCCTGCTCGAGGCCGCTGTCACTCCACCGGCGCCGCGGAAAATGAGACCCCCTGGCGATGGCACGGCCGAGCTCGTCCCGTGCATCGTGCCAAGTGCAACGAACGGAGCTTGCTCACAGCAAGAGCATCAGGGGCCTTCGGCCCACCTCGAGTCGGTGAAACGGATTTCACGACTGAGACAGCGAGCTGTGTCGACGAGCCTGGCTCGGAGATGGGTCACAGGAAGGGCGGAAGATCGGAAGGGGGGCCG
>JAEZYZ010000042.1 GCA_023418705.1 Pseudomonadota bacterium
CCTCCGAACCGAGCGGCGCCTCACCCTCCGAAGGCGCGGCGCGTTCGCTCGGGACGGCGCCCACGGCCTCCGGCGGCATGTCTTCGAGCCACATCGCCCGACCGCCGTCGATCAACGTGACGCGGAAGGCCGCGAGCAAGGTCGAGCCCGCGATGCCGTCCAGATCCATGTCGAGGCCCTTCTGGATCCGGTCGACCGGAGCGCCGTGCACGCCGGGCACCTGCGGCAGCTCGAACGCGCCGAGGCGCAGCATCGGGAGCACCCCGGTCTTCACGCCTTGCGCGTTCGGCACCGGCTTGAGCTCGTTCACGCCGAAGCCGACCTTTTTCCAGCCCTCGTCGTCGAGCGCCACGGCAAACTGCATCGACGTCTCGACCAGCAGCGACGCGCTCGGCGCCGCCTCCTCGATGCCGAGCGCGGCCTTCAACATCATGCCGCCGCCGCGCACGTAGCTGAGCGGCACCGTCGTGGCGTGCGGGGGCGGCGGCGGCTCGAAGGACCGCACCACGAACTGCCGCCCGGTGAAGTCCACCGTCGGGTTCAGGTGCCGCAGCAGGTTGACCCCGATCAAAAACTTGATCGGCGCGTTCACCTGACGAGAAATGCCGGACAGATCCTGCGCGAGCGCCGGGACGTCCTTGACCTCGAGCCGCTCGCCGAAGCGCAGCGACACCCAGGACGGCTGATCGCCCCCCGAGGAGTCGACCACCGCCTCCGGGACGCCCGTGGCGATCATACCGAGCGCCGGCTCCCCGTTGAGCTCGAGCGGCACGATCATGGCCGTCGACTGCACCTGGGGCATCTCCGACACCGCCAACAGGCCGCCCGTCATCCGGAACGGGGTCCGACCCGCGCCGCGGCGCGCCAGCTTGGCCACCTCGGTCGCCCAGGCGTCGTGCACGTCCGGGTCGGCGAGCAACCGATCGAGCTCGTCCGCCGCCTCTTGAATGCGACCGGAGTACCAGAGCGCCCGGGCGCGCAGCGCGCGCGCTTCGCTGTCGGTCAGGGTACCGAGGTGCTGCACCGCGCGGTCGTACTCGAGCTGAGCGAGCGCGATACGGGCGGCGAGACGCCGGATCTCCGGCCGCTCGGGATCCACGCGCAGGGCGTTCTGGACGGACACCTCCGCGTCTTCGAGATCCACCTGGCGATAGCCCGCTTCCGCCCGGTCGTACCAGCGCTTGGCGAGCGCCGGCCACTCCGGCTCGCTCTGGGTCGCCGCGCCGCAGGCCACCCCGAAGAGGACGAGCGCACACGCGCCCGCCCGCAGCCCCTTGCCTGCCCTGCTCCGCGCCATCACGAGGTTCGTTCGCACTGCTGTCACCAAAGCTCCTCGGCCGCGTCGCGGGCGGCGCGCGGACGCATTACCCCAATGTGGCGCCGCGGTCGAGCGGGGCGCCGGTGTGAACCTCGGCGCGCCGCGCGAGGTGGCCGATGTGCGCTGCGGCGATCGACGCGCGCTCTCCGACCACCTCTCGACCGCTGCGATCTCGTGCTAAGCTCGGGTGGTGGCGGCGAATTCGGCTTCGAGGTCGAACGGTTGCCGGAACGTTCTGGCCCAGCCCGTCCTGCTGCTCAACCGCCACTTCCTTCCGGTCAGCGTGACGAGCGCCCGGCGCGGCATCCTGCTTTTGTACGGCGGGGCGGCCACGGCGCTCGACGAGCAGGGGGAGATGCACCCGTTCGGCACCTGGAGGTCGCTGCCGGTGCGCGACACCGACGACGCCCTGCCGATCGTGGGCGGCACCCTGCGCCTGCCGCGGGTGCTGCACCTGCTGCGCTACGAGCGCTCGCCCAGCCACAAGGTGCGCCTCACCCGGAAGAACCTGATGCTGCGCGACCAGCACCAATGCCAGTACTGCGGCGCTTGCCCGGCGCTGCGCGAGTTGAACATCGATCACGTCCTGCCGCGCTCCCGCGGCGGGGCCGATAGCTGGGAAAACCTCGTGATTTCCTGCCGGAGCTGCAACCTGCGCAAGGGCCGCCGCACGCCGGACGAAGCGGGCATGCACCTGTTGCGGCGCCCCCAGCGCCCGCGCTGGTCGATGAGCGCCCAAATCGTCATGGCCATGCGCGAGCCCTTCGAAGAGTGGCAGCCCTTCTTGAAGGCGGGTTGACCCAAATTCCCCGTGCCCGGGGGCGCCTTCTCACGCCGGGCAAACGGTGTAAACTGCTGCCCATGCAGATCTGCAGCTACGCGAGCCTGGGCGCGGCCCTCACCCTCGGGGTTGCGCTCGCCTTCTCGGCCTGTGCGTCGCAACCGACCCCGGAGCCCGCCAGCGCCGCGGAACCCGCCGACGCATTCGACGAATCGGCGGCCGACATGCCGGAGGAGCCGGTCGATGAGGCGGCCCAGGCGAGCGGCGACAGCGAGTCGATGGCGGTGGAGGGCGCCGAGGCAGGACCCGCCGACGAAGGCGGCGACACCGGCCGGAGCCTCGCCGAGATCCAGCAGATCGTCAAAGCCCACCGCCAGCCCGTGCGCGATTGCTACGAGAAGGCCGAAAAGGAGCTGCCCGGGCTCAAGGGGGATCTGACCATCAACTTCGTGATCAAGCCCGACGGGAGCGTGAAGGAGGCGAGCGTCAACCAAGAGCGCACGACGCTGAAGTCTCCGGCCGTCTCCAGCTGCGCGATCGACGTCATCAAGGGCCTGAAGTTCCCTGCCGACGAGCGCGGCATGGAGACGACCGTCAACTACCCGTACAACTTCAATCCCTGACCGCCGCGTCATGGCGCGCGTGACGGGTGGTTCACGCGCGCCCGCGGAGCGACGAGCGCGCCGAGGGCCACCCGCGCTTCGAGAAGCTCCTGGACGTCTCTTTCTTTGGGTGGACCTCTGGGCGGAAACGCTGGCGGGCCGGGCGGCTCCAAGCGGGCTCCCCGCCGTGCTCGATCGGAGGTTGTGCGCTATCCCTGCACGGGCGTGCCTGCTCGCGGGGGCGTCGCCGCGCCCGTTGGTACGGCGGATGCTAGCGTCCGCCGGCAAACACGAGCCCCCACCAGCCCCTGATGCGTCGAACGTTCCTTCATCACCTGCTGCAGCGCCTCGCGCGCGTTCAGACCGAGCGGCCCTGGTTGGTCGTGCTGCTGGTCGCGCTCACCCTGCTGCCCGCCGGCTACGCCGCCTCGCGCCTGGAGCTCCGCACCGCCTTCAGCGAGCTCTTGCCGACCGAGAAGCCGAGTGTCGTCGAATTGCAACGTGTGAAGGAGCGGCTCTCCGCGGCGTCCACACTGACCGTCACGGCGGAGGGACGCGACGCCGAGTCGCTCAAGCGCTTCGTGGACGCCGTGGCGCCTCGGCTCCGAGCGCTCCCGCCCGAGCTGGTCACCTCGGTGGACGACGGCACGCGCGAGGTGCAGCGGTTCTTCGAGCAGAACAAACACCTGTACGCGGATCTCGAGGACATCCGCGCGCTGCATTCGGAGGTGCTGGCGCGCTACGATCATGAGGTCGGCAAGGCGGCCGGCTTCGACCTGGGGCTCGATCTCGAAGACGAACAGGAGGCCCCGCCAGAGCTGACGGCCGAGTCGCTGGAGCAGCGTTTCGCCAAGAAGATCGAAGAGGCCAAGCGCATGACGCCTGGCCTCGACGGCTACTACATCGGCGAAAACGGCAAGTTTGCCGCCATCCTGGTGCGCACACCGCTCAGCAGCGCCGCCCAAGAAGCCTTCGAGCTGAAGCAGCGCATCGAGGCGATCGTCGACGAGGTGAACCCGAAGAGCTGGGACCCGACGCTCACCGTCGGCTACACCGGCAACCTCATCACCAGCGCCGAGCAACACCGCGCCATCACCCAGGACCTGATGGAGGTCGGGATGTGGGGCGTCGGGATGATCTTGGGCGTGGTGTTCTTGTTCTTTTTGCGAGTCCGCACGCTGTTCGCGATGGCCATCACGATCGCCGTCGGGTGCTTGTGGTCGTTCGCGTTCGCCGAGCTGACGGTCGGCTACCTCAACACCGCGACCGGATTTCTGGTCAGCATCATCGCGGGCAACGGCATCAACTTCGGCATCATCTACATGGCCCGCTTCATCGAGGCGCGCCGCGAGGAGCGCCTGCCGGTCCGCGACGCCATCCGGGTGGCGCACGCCGACACCCACACCGCGACGCTCGCCGCGGCGGGCGCCGCGATGGTGGCGTACGGCTCGCTCGCGATCACCGATTTCCACGGCTTCAAGCACTTCGGCATCATCGGCGGCACCGGCATGATGCTGTGCTGGGCGGCCACCTACCTCACGCTGCCCGCCGTGCTGGTGATCAGCGAGCGCTACCTGCCGATGTTCCGCCGTGAGTCGGGCTGGCGCTACAAGCTCCGGGGGCTCTACGGCTATCCGTTCGCGCTCCTGGCGCGGCGCTTCCCCAAGGTGGTGGCGATCGTGGGTGTCCTGACCGGCGTCGCGGCCGCGGCGCTGACCGTGCGCTACTTCGCCGACGATCCAATGGACTACGATCTGGCGAACGTCCGCAACGAGCGCCTCGATCCCACCTCCGCGGGGCTGCTCTCCACGCGCGTCGACAGGATCGTCGGCCGGCTCGGCCAGGACGGTCGCGCCATCCTCACCGACCGCCTGGACCAGGTGAAGCCGCTGGTCGCCGAGCTCGAAAAGCGGCGTGACGAGGCCCCGCCCGATCGCAAGCCCTTTCAGAGGGTCGTCAGCATCTACGACCTGCTCCCCCAGCAGCAGACCGAGAAGCTCGAGCTCTTGGCCGAGATCCAGGACCGGCTCGAGCGTGCGCGCGAGCGCGGTTTCGTCACCGCCGAGCAGTACCGGAAGATCGAGCCCCACCTGCCGGAGAAGCTCGAGCCGATCGAGATCGCCGATCTGCCCGAGCAGGTGGCGCGCGCGTTCACCGAAAAAGACGGGACCCGCGGGCGCATCCTGTACATCGTGCCGACCGAGGGGCGCAGCATGTACGATGCGCGCTACCTCCTGGACTGGGCCGACAGCTTCCGCGAGGTGACCCTCCCGAACGGCGAGCTGATCCGCGGCACCGGTGATCCGGTGATCTTTGCCGACATGCTGATCAACGTGGCCGAGGACGCGCCGCAGGCGATCCTCGTGAGCCTGCTCGGCACGATCGCGGTGGTCCTGGCCGCCTTCCGCGGGCGCGCCGCGGGCTGGGCGGCGCTCGCCACCCTGCTGCTCGGGATGGTTTGGCTGGTGGCGTTCTTGGCGCTGTTCGACATCAAGCTGAACTTTCTGAACTTCGTCGTCTTGCCCATCGGCATCGGAATCGGCGCCGACTACATCATCAACGTCCTGAAGCGCCGGCAGATCGCCGGTGACCAGCAGTTGTTCCGCGTCCTGGTCGAGACGGGCGGCGCGGTGGTGCTCTGCTCGCTGACCACGGTGGTTGGCTACCTGGCGCTGCTCATGTCGATCAACCGCGCCGTGAAGAGCTTCGGCCTGGCGGCGGCGGTCTCCGAGCTGACGACCGTGTTGGCGGCCGTCCTGGTGCTGCCCGCGGTGTTGTTCTGGATGGCCAAGAAGCCGCCGCGCCCTCGCGCGGAGTCGGCCGTCGATCTGCGCACCTACGAGCGGCTGACGCCGCCGCCCCCCGCCGACCCCGTGCCAGCGCCTCCGCCGAGCACGCCGCCAGCGGCCTGAAGCTTCCCGCGCGCCGTCTGACACGCCGCCCCAGCGAGCAAATCGGCCGCCGCCCGGGCACGATCGAGCGTGGCGTCCGGCGCGGGCGCCCCGCGCGCGCCCGGAGCCTTTCGTGTAAGACTTCCGGCCCATGACCGACAGCCTCGGTGCCCGGCGCGCGTCCGAGAGCCGCGCGCCCCAGAGGTCCCCCTCCGGCGAGCAGGACGCCTACAGCGCGCTGCTCAGCCGCACGCGGGGGCTGTTGCCCGAGGAGCGAGCGGCCCGCGACGCCTGGTTTCACCGGCTCGAGCTCGAAGGCAAGGACGACACCCTGTTCGAGCTCGAGGTGCTGCTGAAGGCAGCGGCCTGCTTCGCCAACCCGCGCAATCACACCGGCGCCGCGCGGCGCGCCAATCGGGTGGCGCTCGACTTCAAGCCGGCCGCGACGGCGTTCCGCGACGGCATCGAGCGGGCGATCTCGCTGTGCCAGCAGCTGCTCGGCGAGCGGGATCGCGCCTTCACCTTCCACCGCTACCTCGAGACCGTGCTGCCCGAGGACAGCGCGCGCCATCGCCTGTTGCGCGAGGCGGACGCACAGAGCGGTCCGGAGGAGAGCCTGATGATGCTCCGGCACGCCTTCACGAGCACGCTCGAGGTCGTCGAAGGCGTGCTCCGGGCGCCACGGGTGCCGTTTCGGACGTTCTATGCCGTGCTCTCGCTGGTGCAGCGCGAGGTGGGCCGCAACGTCTACTTCAACCCGCTCACGGCGCTCGAGTTTCGCCCGGAGTTCGACCGCATCAAGTCGGCGCAGGTGCTCGAGCTCATCCGCGCCGTGCCCGGTGACGAGACCCACCGGCTGGTGGCGCTCACCTTCCTGTCGCTGTTTCGGATGTTGCGGTACCTGAAGCTGCTCGAGCGCATCGCCGCCGAGGGGGGCCCACGGCGCGGCCGCAGCGTGGGCCCCGGCCACCTGGTGCTCAGCGTGCTGCGCTCGGACGCGCGCGCCCTGAGCACCCACTTGAGCGGCCAGGCCGGCGCGCGCCTCGCGGCCAGCTTCACGCGCGACGTGCTCGACGTCCCGGCGTCTCGAATCCGCGAGCGGGCGCCGTCGCTGCGCGCCGCGGGTCACCGGCTGGTGGGCGTGCGGAGCGCCCTGGAGGGCGTGGCGGGCAACCTGCGGCTCGAGATGCGTCGCGCCTTCGAGCACGATTTGCCGCCGCTCGAGGGCCGCGGCAGCGACGCGCAGTT
This sequence comes from Pseudomonadota bacterium, assembly GCA_023418705.1. Taxonomy (GTDB): domain Bacteria; phylum Myxococcota_A; class Polyangia; order Polyangiales; family Polyangiaceae; genus JAEZYZ01. The sequence continues at coordinate 6,841 of JAEZYZ010000042.1, forward strand.
TCGCATCGCGGTCGCCAACGTGGTGCGCAACCTGCGCCCGGCGCTGCAAAACTCCGTGCTGTTCTTGGGCCGCTCGCTGGGAGCGCGCCTGGACGAAGGCGGCGTCTTCGACGATCAGGCCGCGCGCCGCGAGACGAGCGATCGGCTGCGGCGGGATGTCTGGATGTTCGCTCAGATCGTGCGCGCCTTCTCCACCAAGGCGCAGCACTCACCGGCCGAGGACACCTGGACGGCGGTCTACAGCTTCCAGTATGTGCGCGAGTTTCTCGCGTACTTTCGATCGATGGGCTACCCGCTGCTGCGGGCCACCGACTACCCCCGCTTCGACGCCTTCATCAGCGCGATGGCGCGCCTGCAGGACACCGACCTGGTCGATCCGCAGCGGCTGGAGGACGCGATCGACGAGTGCGTCGCCTTCCACGGCTTTCTGCTGCAGCTCTTCGACGACATTTCGAGCCGCGAAGAGCTCTCGGGCGTGCCGTTCGACCGCCGCGCGGCGGCGCTGGCGCTGCGGCTGTATCTGGGTGACTGAGCCGCGCCAGGCCCAAGGACGCGAAGATCACTTCGGCGGCGGCCTGGCGGGTGAGCGAGCGGTCGGACGGCCGAAATGGCTTCGGCGGGCACCGAGGCCCGCCGAAACGTCGAACTTTCGCGGAGGCCGCTCGGAACCGCGGCGCCCGCCTTTCGGGATCAGGCCTTCTTGGCGGCCTTCTTGCGGCCACCGCGCTTGGCGACCTTCTTCTTGGCGGCCTTCTTCTTGGTCCCGCGCTTGGCGGCCTTCTTCTTGGTTCCGCGCTTGGTGGTGCGCTTCTTGGCAACCTTGGGCGCCTTCTTGGCGGCGGGCTTCCGTGCTGACTTCGTCTTGGTCTTCTTAGCGGCCATTTGCATGCCTCCATGAGTCGGAATCGGACATCGAAGCCCATCCCGATGGTATGTTGCAAGACGTATATTGCCACCTATTGTGATGTGTCAACGAAAAAAGTGCAGGCCCTTTTTTTCCCCTGCCGCCAGACCGATGGATCGCTTCGCAACAGGTGCGGACGGGGCACCTGTTTAGTACCGGCTGGCCTCTCTGGGGCGCCGCGCCGGGGAGGGGCTCGGCGGCAGCCAGAAAACCGCGTAAGCACGCGGACTTGACGCGGGGCGAAGGAGCGGAGATAGCGGTTTTCGAGGGCCCCCGCGGGCCCGGGCAGGAAACCAGATGCAACAGAAGTCTCTGGGCGGCCCTTGGCGCCGCCGGTTCTCACTTTTGGCGATCCTGGCCGTAGGCGGCTGCGGCTACTCCCAAGAGGAGTGGGATCAAAAGACGCGCGAGAACGAGGCGCTGCGGAGCCGCCTCGCGGCCCAGCAGCAGCTGCACAAGAAGTGCGAGTCGGACTACTCCGACGCGCTGGCGGAGATCGACGACCTCAAATCCAAGCTGCGCGAGCGCGGGGTCAACCTCGAGAACCTCAACGCAAGCCTCGCTCAGCAGAAGCAAGCGCTGGAGGAGTACCGCCGGCGCGCCGAGCAGCTCGATCAGATCCGCAAGCGCTTCGACGCGCTGCGCACGAAGCTGCAGAAGCTGACCCAGCTCGGCCTCAAGGTCGACGTCCGCGACAACCGCATGGTGATCCAGCTGCCCGGCGATGTCCTCTTCGACTCGGGGCGCGATCAGCTCAAGAAGGAAGGCTTGGAGATCCTGCGCCAGGTGGCGGACGTCGTCCGCAACGATCCCGACCTGCGGGCGCGCGAGTTCCAGGTCGCCGGCCACACGGACGCCAAGCCGCTCAAGGGCGGGCCCTTCAAGGACAACTGGGGGCTATCGGCGATGCGCGCGCGCTCGGTGTTGTTGATGCTGACGAGCCCGGAGGACGACGGCGGCGGCGGGCTGGATCCGAACAACTGGAGCGCCGCCGGCTACGCCGACACCGATCCGGTCGCGAGCAACGACACCGCCGAGGGGCGGCAGCGCAATCGGCGCGTCGAGCTGGTGGTGCAGCCCAACGTCGAAGAGATGCTCAACCTGAACAGCCTCGCGACCCCCTAGAGCGCCGATCCGTTTGCCAGACCGGAGAACGCCGGTGCGTTCGGGGCCCCACCGAGTGAGGGCCCCCGAACTCATCGGGAGACCCTCTCGCTTGCTCACGGATCGGTGCTCTAGAGGGTCCTATTTTCCGCGACCAACGGGCTTGCTCCGCAGACCGTTGGTCGCCCTAGGGGCGTGTCCCCCAATACCCGTGCCCGTGCCCGTGCCCGTAGCCATGCCCACGCCCGTAGCCATGCCCGCGCCCATGCCCACGCCCGCGCAGGGGGCTCTCGCGTGACCGAGCGGGTGGCTGCCATCGACATCGGGACCAACACGGTGCTGATGTTGGTCGCCGACGCCACGCCGCGCGGCCTGGAGCCGGTTCAGGAGCGCTTCGAGATCACCCGTCTGGGTGAAGGTGTCGATCGCGCTCGCCGCATCGCGGAGGCACCCGCGGCGCGCACGCTCGGGTGCCTCGAGCGCTACGCGGCCGAGCTCGGGCGGCTGGGGGTCGACCGAGTGGCGGCCGTCGGCACCAGCGCGCTCCGCGACGCCGACGGCGGCGCCCAGTTCCTGCGAGACGCCGAGCGCGTGCTCGGCACCCGCCCGCGGGTGATCGACGGGGAGCTCGAGGCAGCCCTCACCTGCCAGGGGGCGCTCAGCGGGTTGTCGGTCGAGCTCGCGAGCGCTGGATCCGAACCTGAACCGATCGTGGTGTTCGATGTCGGCGGCGGCAGCACCGAGCTGATCGAGACGACGCTGACTCGGCCGCGGCAGGCGCGGTGCTGGCAGAGCCTCGACGTCGGCAGCGTGCGGCTCACCGAGCGCTGCTTCCGGAGCGATCCACCCGAGCCGGGCGAGCTCGAACGCGCTCGCGCGCTGGTGCGGGAGGCGCTGCGGAGCTGGCAACGCCCCCAGCCGGCGCGGGTGGTCGGTGTCGCCGGCACCGTGACCACGCTGTCAGCGCTCGCGCAGGCGCTGCCCCGGTACGACTCGACCCGGGTGCACGGCTCGACGCTGCCCCTGGATCGCGTCGTCACGCTGACCGAACGCCTGGCCCAAGTCCCGACGGCGGAGCGCGCTCGAATTCCGGCTTTGGAGCCGGGACGCGCCGACGTCATCGTCGCTGGCGGCCTGCTGGTGGCCGCCGTGCTGGAGCACCTCGGGGCAGAGAGCTGTCTGGTCTCCGAACGCGGGGTCCGCTGGGGCCTGGCAGAGCGCCTGGCGTCCGGGGAATGGTGAGCGCGCACTCGGTAGCCGACCCGCGCGTGCTCCCAGAGCGCCTGGCGTCCGGGGAATGGTGATACGCGGCGGAGCACCAAGCGGCGAGCACGAGCCCGACAGCGCTTGGTCGGCGAGCCGGTTGCACATCGAAACGGATGCGCTATCTTACCGACATTAGTGGGTTTGTGGGACAGCTCGTCCTCGCTCCCACCGAAGCGGGGGCGCCCGCAAGGCTCGTGGCGGGCACTGCGATCGATGGCGCCGCTGGTTGGATCGGCCTCGAAGCAGCAAACATCGAAGCAAATTATCGTCGTCTTTTTGTTGACGGAATCAGCGACACTGACTAGAGTGCCGCGCCTGGCGACCCCTAACTTGGTAGCCAGGTTTCCGGTTGCTGCCCCGCCCCAGGAGCGCAGTGTGGCGCGTGATCGCGGGTCGGCGTTGGTTGTATCCGTCCGGAATGAAAGTCGTGAACCAGTCGTTAGGGTCAGGCGCCCGTGGCCGGGCATAGCCCCATCGCTTTGAAATGCAAGTCCCAAACGTCATGTGCGGCGACGAGCATCACTCGGGTCTGAATCATAGGGAGACGTCATGCAGGCAAGCCAGGAAATCGAGTTCAAGGTCGGCGACAAAGCTGTTTACCCCGCGCAAGGCGTCGCGGAGGTAGTCAGTATCGACGAAAAGGACATCGCCGGCGCGCGGCAACGCTTTTACGTGCTGCGCATCCTGGATACGGACCGGAAGATCATGGTTCCGGTGTCCAATGCCAATGCAGTCGGCCTCCGCCAGGTGATCAGCGAGCAGGAGATCCGCGAGATTTTCGACATCCTGAAGGAGCGCACGATCGGCTTCGACACCCAGACGTGGAACCGTCGCTACCGCGGCTTCATGGACAAGATCAAGACGGGGTCGATCTACGACGTGGCCGAGGTGCTGCGGGATTTGTACCGGCTGAAGGCCAACAAGCAGCTGTCCTTCGGTGAGCGCCGCATGCTCGACACGGCCCGCTCGCTGATCGTCAAAGAGATCGCGATCGCTCGCGAGCAAACCGAAGATCAGGTCAAGGACGAGATCGAGGCGATCTTCTTCTCGAACTGAACGCCTCTTCGGACACGACATGGAAGGGCGCGCGGCACGGCTTGCGCGCCCTTCTTGTTTTTGTGCTCCGCCCTTCCGCGGCGTCAGTCCTCGTCGGCACCGTCACGCTTCTGAATCGCCGGCAGCGGCGGCAGCTCGAGCGCAACGCGCCACACGCCGTCCTCGAGCACGCAGCGCACCAGACTGGATTCCGTGTTGGGTGCTTCCCCCGTCACGGTCACCAGCGCCCACTCCCCCTGAATGACCGACGTGTAGCGCTTCGGCGGGTAGCGCAGCGAAAAGCGCGAGGGTGCCAGCATCTCCTCGGGAGCGGTCTTGCGTCCGCTGGCGGCGCTCGCGCGTTTCGCCCGCTCGCTCAGGTTCTTCTGCGCCTCCGACCACAGCAGATCGTAGGCTTCGCGCGCCGTCTTCGGATCGCCGTGCACCCGCTGCATCCTCGCGACGAACTCCTCCACCACCCGCTCCGGAGGCTGCGGTCGTTCGGTTTCGCAGCCCGACCCGGCGAGCAAGGCGAGCGCCGTCGAGGACATCGCTAGCGAGCGGAAGCGGTTCATGGACGTTCGATCGAGGGGCCGGCGCGCGCCGACACGCGGAGCTTTGCAAAGACCTCCCCCACGCGCCAGCCGCCGCGGCCCGCGGCGCCGCAGACCGCCCGAACTTGGCCCCCCGGGGGAGGCCCCCGGTACGATCTGCGCCGCGCATGACGGAGCCGAACAAGGTGTGCTTGGAATGGGCAGGAAAAGCAGCGCCGCGCGCGCTGCCGAGCGCAGCGCTGACGCCCGCCGGCGCCGGCGGCACCGACCTCCTGCTCGTCGAAGGAGACAACCTCGCAGCCCTCGGGGCCCTGCGCGAGGAAGCGTTCGGACAGGTCGCGCTCGCCTATCTCGACCCGCCGTTTCTGACTGGACGGCAGCACCAGCGGGTCACGCGGCGGCGCGACGCGGGCACCGGTGAGGTGGTGCGCGCGCTCTGCCCCGCCTTCGACGACCGCTGGAGCGGCCTCGACGCCTACCTGTGTGCGCTGCGCGACCGGCTGCAGCTGGTGCGCGATCTGCTGGCGCCTTGGGGCTGCCTGGTGCTGCACGTCGACCCCAAGACCAGCCACTACGCCAAGGTGCTGTGCGACGAGATCTTCGGGCTGCGCTGCTTCGCCAGCGAGATCATCTGGCGCTACCGGCGCTGGCCGTCCAAGACGCAAAACTTCCAGCGCGTGCACGACGTCTTGCTCCGCTACGTGCGTGATCCCGAGGCCGCGCCGCGCTTCCACCAGCTCTACGAGCCGCTCGCGCCGTCGACCCTGGCCACCTGGGGCACGAAGAAGCAGCGCGCGGTGGTCGATGCCAGCGGCCGCCGCCGTCGCTCGAGCAGCACCAGCGCGCCGACGCCAGGCGCTCCGCTCGGCGACGTCTGGGACATCGGCATCGTGGCCCCCGTCGCGCGCGAACGCACCGGCTATCCAACCCAGAAGCCGGAGGCGCTGCTGGAGCGCTTGATCCGCGCTTGCACCGATCCGGGCGATCTGGTGCTCGACCCCTACCTCGGCAGCGGCACCAGCCTGGCGGTCTGCGCTCGCCTGGGGCGGCGCGCCATCGGCATCGACGAGAACCGGGATGCGCTCGAAATCAGCCGGCGCCGGCTCGAGCAGCTCGGCCACGCGCCGGCCGAACGCCGCGTGCTGCCCCTGAACGCGCCGAAGCGCCCCGGTCCCGATCCCGAGCGACGATCGCGCCCGCGACGGGTCGCCTGAAACGGCGAGACCGGCCCAGCACCGGTCTTCGCTCGCGCCGGGCACCGCCGCCCTGACCGTGTTAGCGTCGCCGGCGTGAGACGCGGTGGTCCGTTCAGCGCCTGGCAGGCTCGCGCTCGCGCCGGCTCCGCCTTGGCGCTCTTGGGAGGCGTCGTCGGCGTCACCGCGCTGCCGCTGCTGGCGCGCGGTGCGTCCGACGCAGGGCCGCTACCCGCGCTGAAGGTCGGCTCGATCGAGCTCGACGCCGAGCAGGTGCGCCAGCGCCTGGAGCGCGTCCCCGCCTTTCAGCTCCGCACCTTCGGCAAGACGCCCGCCGCCATTCGCGCGGCGTTCGTCGATCGAGTGCTGGTGCCGGAGCTGCTGTTCGCCGAAGAAGCCGAGCGGCGCCCGGGGCTCTCCACCGCCGTGGCCGTTCGACGCCGGGACGTCTTGAAGACCGCGCTCGAAGACCGCCTCCGCGCCCAGGCGCTCGCCGAGAAGCCCATAACCGACGCCGAGATTCAGCGCTACTACGACCAGCACCTGTCAAACTTCGTCGTCCCGCCGCGCATCCGGATCTGGCGCATCCTGCTCGAGGATCGGGCGGCCGCCGAAGCGCTGCGCAAGGAGCTCGCCGCCGCCGGGACGCTCAGCGCGTGGAGCGCTGCGGCGCGCGCCAAATCGGTCGACAAGGCGACCGCCATGCGCCAGGGCGAGCTCGGGTTCGTCCGTGCCGACGGGGACACCGACGTGCCGCGCCTGCGCGTCGACCCGGCGCTGTATCAGGCCGCCGCGCCGCTGAAGGACGGCGAGATCGCGCCGGAGGTGGTGGCGGAGGGCCAGCGGTGGGCCGTCATCTGGCGCCGCGGCAGCTTGCCCGAGCGAAAGCGCACGCTCGATCAGGAGCGCGCCGCGATCCGCCGGCTGCTCGAGCACGAACGGGCGGTGGCGGCCCGCGACGCGCTGCTCGAGCGGCTGCGCAAGCAGCACGTGCGCGACGTCGATACCAGCTTGCTCGACCAGGTCCCCCAACCCGAGGTCCGGTAGCGCACGCAAGCCCGCGACGCTGCCGGCGCCCCGTGCCCTTGCCCGTTACGGGCACGGGCACGTTTACGGGAGGCTGCAGCCTCTCAGGGTCGGTTCCTAGAGCGGAACATGAGACCGTCTAGAGCACCCGAGCCGTGAGCAGACGAGAGGGTTTCCCGAAGCATCGGGGCCCTCACCCGGATGGGGGCGCCGATCCTTCGGGATCTCCGCTCTGGCAGACGGATCGGTGCTCTAGGGGACCGGCACGCGCACGCTCAGGCGTCGGGCAGCGACCAGCCAAGCTGCTTCAGGATCCCGCGCAACACCCGCTCCTCATCGATGGCGCGCTGCCGGTAGACCAGAAACCGCTCCGCCTGGCGCTTCTCCGCTGCGGCGGCGGCCTGCTCGTGGTGCTCGAGCACCAGCAGCAAGTGCGGGTGGGCCTGCACGACCTCTTTGGGGACCAACATCCGCGTCGCGGTCTCCACGCGCCCGCGACAGAGCTCGTGCACCACGCGACACAGCTCCTTGTCGGCGAAGCGGCGCCGCACATACTCGATTTCGCGCGTGCCCTGCGCGATCAAGAGCGCGGCGCGGTCCAGGTAGCTGCCAGCGCGCAGCGCCGGCGACACCGCACACACCGCCGCGGCGGCCAAGCCGCCGAGCAGGCGCCGCCGCGGCATCCGGATGGCGTCACTCACGGCTCGGCTCCTCGCCTCCCGGGCTGTCGACGCTGGGATCCGCAGGCGCCGTCGCGACGGTCGCGCGGACGAGCGCCTCACGCCAATCCGTTGCCTCGAGCGCCGCCGCGGCGGCCGCGCGCTCGGCCTGGCGCTTGGAGTGCCCGCCGCCCCGCGCCACCGGGCGGCCCAGGACGCTCACCTCGACGGTGAACCAGCGCTGGTGCGCCGGTCCGCTCGTCTCCGTCACGACGTAGCTTGGCGGCTCGGCGCCGCTGGCCTGCACCAGCTCCTGCAGCTTGCTCTTCGGATCCCGCTCATCGCCGGCGTCGAGCGTCGCCAACCGCGGCGAAACGATCTTCTCGCACGCGCGGCGCGCGCTCTCGAGGCCCGCGTCGAGGTAGGTCGCCGCGATCAGCGCTTCGACGGCGTCGGCCAGCACGTTGGTGCTGTCGCGCAGCCGTCCGCCGGTCGCCCCGCGGCCGAGCCGCAGCGCTTGCCCGATGCCGTTGGCGCGCGCGAACTCTGCCAGGGCGTCCGCGTTCACCAGCTGCGAGCGCAGGCGCGTCAGGCTGCCTTCGTCCGCCGAACCGAAGCGTCGGTAGAGCAGCTCGCTGGTGCAGAAGCCGAGCACCGAATCACCCAAGAACTCGAGCCGCTGGTTGTCGGCCGCCCCCTTCTGCTCGTTGGCGTAGCTCGGGTGGGTGAGCGCCTGGTCCAGGTGAGGCGCCCCGACGTCGAGACCGAACAGCTGGGCGACTTGCTCCCGCACGACGCCGGAGAGTAGCGGATCGACGCACCAGACTCCACCCACTTGCCGCGCCGCGTCATCGTCCACCCGGCCGTGGCCGCAGCGGCGGATGAGCTATGGTCGGCAGCGATGGCGCGTCTGCTGGCGTGCCGGTTTTGCCGGCAGCTTTTCTCGGAGGGCGAAGCGGACCAGTGCCCGGAGTGCGGCGTCGAGCTCGAGCGGCTCGAGCGCCTGCCGCCCTCGCTCGACGCCTTGGCCGAGCAGGCAGAGCAAGACGCCGCCACCCCACCCGAGCACCGCGTCCTGCCGGCGAGTTTCCTCGGACGAGGCCGCGGGGCCCTGCTCGCCTTGGCGGTGCTGGGGCTCGTGCTGTTTTTTCTGCCCTGGGTCCGCATGACCCAACCGGAGCTCGTGACGATCAGCGGCTATCAGCTCGCCCGCGGGCGCGCGGGGTGGCTTTGGGGTGGCGCCATTGGTTGGTTCTTGATGCTGCCGCTGGTGTTCACGCGCCGGACGATCGCCAAGATGCGGGGCGCTCGCGTCATCGTCGCCGCCTTTGCTGCGATGACCGCGATCGAGGTGGCGATGTTGATCGCGCTGCCGCCCCAAGGGCATCGCTACCTGCGGGTCGAGTTCGAGTGGGGCTGGGCGCTGTACGCGAGCGGGGTGGTGAGCCTGCTGGCGATCGCCGTGGCCATCCGCTTCGGGGGACGCCCCCCGGCGGACGCGCCGGCGGAGGCGGCCGAGCCCGTCCACGACCTGCCGCCGCCCTCGAACGACGAGCCAAGGGTATTGCATTGACCAGCGCTTCCTCGCCCGATCGCCTGCGCGGCAGGTTGCTCGATCCGCCGCTGCAGATCGTGCTGGTGGAGCCGGAGATCCCGCCGAACACGGGCAATGTGGCGCGCCTGTGCGCCGCGACCGGGAGCGTGCTGCACCTGGTGGGCAAGCTCGGCTTCCGCACCGACGAGCACGCGGTGCGGCGCGCCGGCCTCGACTATTGGCACCTGGTGCGGGTGCACCAGCACCCGGATCTGAGGACCGCCGAAGCGTTCACAGAGCTGCCGGGCCGGGCGGGGCGCAGCTGGCTGCTCAGCGGCAAAGCCGAACGCAGCTACCTCGACGTGCGCTACGAGCCGGGGGATCGGTTGGTCTTCGGCAAAGAGAGCGTGGGTCTGGATCCGTCGCTCTTGGCAGCGCGCAGGGACCACGTGATCGGGATCCCCATGCCCGGCGCCGTGCGTTCGTTGAACCTCGCCAACGCGGTTGCGATCGTGCTGTACGAGGCGCTCCGCCAGAACGGCGCGCCCGCGCCCGGGCGCTGAACCGGGCGGTCTCCGCGGACGGGCCGCCCGGGTGCACCGCGGCTCGACCTCAGCGCAGGATGACCCGCGGGCTGGGGCTCGTGAAGTCGGCGTGCAGCGCCCGGCGATCCCCCGCGCCGAGCACCACGGTGGTGACGAGCCGCTCACCGAGCGCGTTGCTGTGGAAGCTCACGTCGTAGCGACCCGGATCGAGCTGCAGCAGGGCGGGCAGGTTGCCGTAGGTTTGGCTGCCGACCGTGGCGACGGCCTGCAGGTCGGAGGACAAACGCAGCGCCGCCCGCTCGCTCTCGGCGGTCAGGCTCGAGCGCTCGGGAGCCGCGGGGGCTCCGGCGTCGGCGCCGGACACCGCAGGAG
>JAEZYZ010000031.1 GCA_023418705.1 Pseudomonadota bacterium
CACGGTGTCGGATCACGACGCTCGATCAAAGGTCCGTTTGGGGACCGACGACGTCGGTCCCCCTTCCGATCTTCCGACTTTCCTGTGACCACTCGGAGCCAGACTCGTCGACGCAGCTCGCTGTCTCAGTCGTGAAATCCGTTCTCACCGACTCGAGGTGGGCCGAAGGCCCTGATGCTCTTCCTGTGAACAAATCCAGCGGCGCTCATCCCGGTGGATCCCCCGTGTGTTCGCTCGCTCGAGTGAGAAACCTCATGCCAGCTTCGAAGCCGGTTCGGCGGGGTTGGCGGGCGACAGGGGCGGCAGGAACGTCTCGTAGTAAAACGCGCAGTCCCGGCGGATTTGCTCCTCCGTGAGCCCGAACTTCTCCAGGTCGTAGCGGTGCTCTGACTGATACTTGCGCTGCTTTTCGCCGCGCTTCTTCACGGTCGAGCGAAGCTCTGGGGTCATCTCGTGCCCCAAGAAGGTGCACATCTCCTCCATGAGCCCCTCGAAGTCCGCCATCATCCGATCGTAGCGGACGATGAAGACCCGCCTCTGGTCGATCGCGCCGCTGGTCCAATCCTCGTGAAACCGGCGGAACAGCATGATCCATGCCCGATACATCCGCTCGAGCCACTGTTGCCGCACCGCCTCGGGCAGGGACCAGAAGCCGAACGCCCGATCGAGCACGCCGATCACCAGGCTCATGGAGCTCGGGATCACCGCGAGGGGATCGCGGGCCATGTACAGGATTTGTGCTTCGGGAAAGCGCTCGAGGAACCGGGGGAGGCGCGCGGTGAGCGAGAACAGCTTGGCGATGTTCCGATCAGCGTCGTGCAGGACCAAGCTGCGGCGCCACACGTTCTCCAGCCAGTCGAAGTCCCGGTCCGACGTGTCGCGCACGCGCGGGTCGAAAGCGGGCAAGACGTCCTCGTCCTCGAACGAGAGGAAGAAGCCATAGAGGAAGAAGCCGTCGAGATACCGAAACAATACCGCGACATCGTCCGTTTCCACCGAAGACAAACTCGTTTGATGAGCTTCCGTGGAGTGGAACTTGGCCGGGCTCAGCTTCTCCAAAAGAGGCAAAAATGGCCGGAGGATCCGCTGAAGCAACAGCGACGGGTAGAGCATGAGGAAGAGCTCCATGCCCGCGCCAAAGCCCTCGTCCGCCAGGAACCGCTGCAGGAAGGTCGTGCCCGTTCGGGGGTTGCCGACCAGCACGATGGGCCGGTTGGCCCGCGCTCTTCGCAGGCGCGAGAAGAGGACGCGGTCGAGCGCCATGCTGGCGCCCACGATCGCGCGCAGGCAGCCGAACAAAACGGCGAGAAATAGCGGGACTACGCGGACTTTGTGCGTCCGCCGCAGCACCCGGTAGATCCGGCCCATTCGCGAGAAAATGTTCTGCATGTGATCACCAATAGCAGGCCCGAGACCCGGACGGCGGCCCAGCTCGGCCGCGCTCGTTGCCTGAACGGAGAGGGTAACGTCGTTAGTAGTCGTAAAGTGTCACGAAGGGGCCAAGGTGGCTGACCATCGCTGACGATTTTCTACGAGAGCCCCTGTTCGCCGCACTCGACGCCAGGCGCTCGCCCGCGAACTTGCGAGGCGCTCCTTCCGGTCGAAGCCGTGCACAAATTTGAACCCGTCCGGATGTGATGGATCACCGTCCGTTGGTGCACGGTACGGCGAGTTGTGATCACGAACGTGGGTGCTCGGGGAGGTTGCGACGGTGCATCTCGTATGGTGAACTATGGGCATGGGAGCTAAGTGGGTAGCCGCTCGCGCGGCAATTCTTCTGACCGTGTGTGTGGGCATCGCCGCGGCTGGCGGCGGCGTCCCGTCGCTGCAAGCGAAGGAGCTGGCGCGCGGGCCGTTCGCCAGCATGCACATGTTGCTGGAGAAGACGTTCCTCAAGGTGGACGTCGCGACCATCGACATCCGCTTCGGAAAGCCGTCACAAGCGAAGTTCAGCGAGATCGCGAAAGGCAAGTCGTACTCCAAAGGTCTCGCGCAAGAGCTGGCGAAGGTCGCTGTCGAAGCAGACAACGCCGTCGTTCAGCTGAAGTTCAAGCGGGACGTCTCGCTCGATCAGTGGATCGACAGCGTGCGGGAGAGCTTGGAAAAGGCGGCCAGCGCGGGTCTGATCAGCGCCGACCTGCGCAAACGGGTGAGCAGCGGGTTGCCGCAGTGGTTCGCCGCCATCAAGGACCGTGGCTTCGAAGAAGGCGATCGCGTCATGTACGGGGTGCAGACCGATGCGCTCCGCACCGTGATGATCACTCACGGCGGCAAGGTGATGGTGGATCGGACCGACAAGGGTGCCGACAAGCGACGGCTCGTGCTGGCCACTTATTTTGCGCCCGGCACTGACTATCGTGAACCCCTCCTGCGGTCGCTCTTGAAGCGTAAGGATTAGAGCGGCGGCTTGCAGTAAACCGTTCGTTGCAGAAAGTGAGACTTCGACGCCCGCTCTGCGGGCGTTTTGGTTTACAATCGCGGCATGTACGACGCAGAGCTCGCGGTGGCTTTGCAGGCGGTCAGACAAGCCTGCCGTGTCTGCAATCGGGTTCAGAGCTCGTTCGATCTGGGCGCGCTCACCAAGACCGATCGAAGCCCGGTCACGGTCGCGGACTTCGCGGCCCAAGCGGTGATCGCGAAGGCCCTGGGGGATGCGTTCCCCGACGACGCCTTGGTGGCGGAGGAGCGCTCCGATGCCCTCAGGGAAGCGGCGCAACAGGAGCTCCTGCAGCGCGCGGCCGCTCTGAGCGACATGGCCCCGGAGACCTTGCTGGCGAGCATCGATCGCGGCAGCGGACAGGCGGCGGAGCGCTTCTGGACGCTCGATCCGGTGGACGGCACCAAGGGCTTTTTGCGCAGCGAGCACTACGCGGTCGCGCTCGCCTTGATCGAGCGCGGACGGGTCGTGTTGGGCGTGCTCGGTTGTCCCCGGCTGCCCCTGCAGGGAGCAGGGATCACCGCTGCGGGTGATGGGGTGGGCTCGGTGATGAGCGTGGTCGCCGGGGAGCGCCCGATGCTCTGGGACGAGACCGGCACGTCCGCCACGCCCGTCCGGACGAGCTCCGAGCGCGACCTCCAGCGGATGCGCGCCTGTGAATCGGTGGAGAGCGGCCACTCCAAGCACGATGTCGCCGCTTCGGTCGCCCAGGAGCTCGGGATCCAGAGCGCCGTGAGGGTCGACGGACAGGTCAAGTACGCGCTGGTGGCCCGCGGCGACGCGGACGTCTACTGGCGCTTGCCGACGCGCGCCGACTATCGCGAGAAGATTTGGGACCACGCTGCCGGAGCGGCGATCGTCGAGGCGGCGGGCGGCAAAGTGACCGACATCGATGGCCGGCCTTTGGATTTCGGGCGGGGGACGACGTTGTCCGCGAACCGCGGGATCATCGCCAGCAACGGGCTCGCGCACGATGCGATCGTGGCCGCCGTGGCTCGGCGTTTCTGAGCCGCCGACTGATTCGAAGCGAGGACCCGTGAGCAAATCGACGCCAACCGCCAGGGACATCATTGGACAGCCGTCGGCGAAGGGGCAGCGCGTGGTCGTCGCCGGCGCACCGGCTCGCGACGACCGCTCGCTGCTCGACCGCCTCTCCTCCGAGGGGTTTTCGGTCGAGCTGGCGCCCGCTCTCGAAGAGCGGCGGACGGGGCCGGACGCCGTCATGTCCGCCACTGTCGTGGTGATCACCAACGTCCGCGAGGGGCTGTCGCCGGACACGCTCCGGTGCTGTGCCAGCGCGTGGTTCACCGGGGCGCCGTCGATCGTTCTGGCGGTCGACGAGGTGGACGGCGCGGAGCATGAACGAGCCTCGTTCTTGGCGCTGTGCCAGGGCTACTCCGACTACATGCAACAACTCGGCAGCGCAGCGACCGCTTGCGTGCCCATCTCGACGGCCCGAGGTGACAACATCGGCGAGCGCAGCGAACGGCTCGCCTGGCACGCGGGGCCAACGCTCGTTCAAGCGCTGCGCGACGCGGCCGCGGACGCCCCGCCCGCCCCTTTCCGGATGCACGTCGCGACCGCGCTGCAGGGCGCGGGCGACACGACCGTCTCGGGGATCGTCGCCAGCGGCGCGGTCAAGAGCGGCGATCCGCTGCGGATCCTCCCCGGTGGCCACTCGGCGCGCGTTCGCAGCGTGCGCGCGGCCGCGGCGGAGCTGGGGCTCGCGGTCGCGGGGGATTCGGTCACCCTGACGCTCGACCCCGGCGCGGAGGTCGGCGCTGGGGACCTGCTGGCCGCCGCGGATGTCCCGGCTGGGATCGCCGATCAATTCCAGGTGCAGCTGCTCTGGACGCACGCACGCGCCATGCTGCCTGGCCGCGCGTACCTGATGAAGATCGGAACGGCCTCGGCTTTGGCGACCGTGACGGCGCTCAAGCACAAGCTCAGCGCGGACACGCTGCAGCCGGTTCCGGCGAAGCGGCTCGAGCGCGGCGACGTTGCCGTCTGCAACATCTCGATCGACCAGCGCATCGGCTTCGATCCGTTCGAGGAGAACCCGCGCACGGGCAGCTTCTTGCTGGTCGACCGCACGACGGGTGAAACGGCAGGTGCCGGGCACTTGCAGTTCGCCCTGCGGCGTTCGGAGAACATCCACTGGCAGCGGCTCTCGGTCGACAAGCGCGCCCGCTCCGCGCTGAAGGGACAGCGCTCCTGCGTGCTGTGGTTCACCGGCCTCTCTGGGGCGGGCAAGTCCACGATCGCGAACCTGGTCGAGAAGAAGCTCTACAGCGCCGGGTGTCACACCTACCTGCTCGACGGCGACAACGTTCGGCACGGCTTGAATCGGGATCTGGGGTTCACCGACGCGGACCGCGTGGAGAACATCCGCAGGGTCGCCGAGGTCGCGAAGTTGTTCGTCGACGCTGGCATCATCACGTTGGTGGCGTTCATCTCTCCGTTTCGGTCGGAGCGGTTGATGGCGCGCCAGCTGCTCGCGGAGGGTGAGTTCTTCGAGGTGTTCATCGACACCCCCTTGGCGGAGGCGGAGAAGCGCGATCCGAAGGGCCTCTACAAAAAGGCGAGGAGCGGCGGCCTCAAGCACTTCACCGGCATCGACTCACCTTACGAAGCACCCGAGAACCCGGAGCTTCGGGTCGACACCACGCGCCACACGCCCGAGGATGCGGCCGACCTCATCGTCGAGGCGCTGGTGGCCGCGGGCAAGGTCGCGCCCGAACAGTTCGACGCTCCGGTCGAAGCGCGCACCGCCTGAGGCGCGGCGGGCGGCTCAGAACGCGCAGCTCTGAGGCTGTGGGTCGAGCGCTTCGACCTCGGCGGCGAAGCCAGGTGCGATCTCCGGCGCTTCGCGGAATCCCTCGGCCGCGCTGCCTTGCATCGCCATCCCGTAGTAGCCCGCGTTGTTCATGTGGGCTCGCACGATCACCACGTCGTCTTCGTTCACGGCGATCGGACCTCCCGATCGCGTGAAGGTGTTTCCCGGCGCGTCCGGATCGGTCGTGCCGTTGGCGTCGGTGTGGCTATGGGTCAGGATGTGCCGGTAAACGAGCTGCCCGTCGCTATCGAGCACCTCCCACCAGTCGGCGTACTGGGAGCAATCGATGTCCGCGCTCTCGATCGAGACGGCGTAGGTGTAGCCGCCCGCAACCCCGCTGACGGAGACGGCGACGACATGGGCGTAGACGCTCTGCGAGGCCGAGTCGGGCTCGAGACCGCCGTCCGTCGGTCCGCTCCCAGCTTCGCCGCCGGCGGCAGCGCCGCCGGTCGAGAGTCCCCCGTCGCCGCCTGCGGCCGAAGCGTCGTCGGTCGCGACGCCCCCGCCCCCGCCGTCGCCGCCGGAGCCGGCGTCTTCCGAAGGAGCGCCGCCCGCTGCGCCAGCGGACCCGCCGCTACCGGCGACCGTCGCCTTCGGTTGCGATCCCTCGCTCGAGCTCGGTTCGCCGCAGCCCGAGATCAGCACACCGCCGCAGATCAGGGCGAGCCACCGCAGGCGGCGGGCCGCGTCGCCGCGAACGCCGCCTGTCTTCCTGCCCCGATCGAACGAAATCGTCCCGTTCCGCATCTTGGATCACTCCAGGGTGTAACTGTAGAGGACCTCGCCGCCGAGCGCGATGAACTCCACCTTCACCGCGTCCGGGCCCACGCGGACCCGGCCATGCCCCGAATCCGTCCAGTATTCGGTGTATCCCGTCTCGGCCGTCTCGAACTTCCAGGGGGCGCCGGCGCTTCCAGGTAGGGAGTAGTGGATGCCGTCGACCACGATGTCGGTGAAGACGTGGTCGTGGCCGTAGAAAAAGATCTGCACGCCGTGCTCCAGCATCAGCTCGTGCACCAGCGCCTGCTCGCCGACGTGTGCGGCCTGGCCGCCGCCGCGACCATAGGCGGCGTTCGCGGCGTTGCCGGCCGCGCCGCCCACGGCATGGTGGATCAGCAAGAAGCGCCACTTGGAGGTGGCCCCTTCGAGCGTTCGCTTCAAAAAGTCCAGCTGCGCTTCCCCGAGGGTCCAGTCGTCCGCAACGCCCGGCTGACTGGAGAGCAAGTGCTCGGTGGGCGTGTACGTCATCACGTTCAGCACCACGAACAAGGCGTCACCCCAGGTGAAGGCGTAGTAGTCTTCGTGGACGTTGCCGCCCTCTGGGTAGGTGTCTGGCTTCGGACCGGGGAGATAGAGCAGGCGCTGCTCGCGTGAGCGAGCGATTTCCTCGTCCGTGTAGGAGCCGTTTTCGCCGTCCCAGTTGCCGATCACGGGGTAGTGCGTCGCGTTGCCGAGCGTCTCTTGCATCAGGCGCCGGTAGTTCAAGTACGCGATGCGGGTCCACCAGCCGTCGGGGGGTGGGTCGTTGAAGCCGAACAAATGAAAGTCGAGCATGTCGCCCAGGTGCACGACGAAGTCCGGCGCGTCGTCGCCGATGTTCTTTGCGACCCTGAGCAGGGTGTCCTCCGGGAGGTCGACGGCCGACAGATCTCCCGGTACGACCTCCCTGGGCGCGATGTGGCTGTCGGTGAGCAGCGCGAAGCTGAACTCCGAGCCCGGCGGTCGCTGGGTCACGATGTCGCCAGCGAAGAGGGGGACGGCGTCTCCTTCGGGGTCCGTGCGGACCACCTGGTACTCGTAGCGTGTCCCCGCCGACAGATCGCCGAACTTCCACTCGAGGACGTCGCTGCCGCGAGAGCTCGGCGCGCCCGGCCTCCAGTCGTCGCTTCCTGGTTGGCGAGCTCTGGCGCTGAGCTCGGAGGTGTCGCCGCCGACCGTGACGGCGTTCAAAGAAAAGCCGTCGGCGGTCGTCGCGAACACCAGCGGTGCCCCCAAGAGCTCGACGACGCTCGAGCCGTCCGCCGCGTCGGTGTCAGCACCGGCGTCGCTCGAGCCGTCCGCCGGGTCGGCGTCTTGGGCGGCGGCGTCTCCCGCCCAAACGTCCGCGACGGTGATGTTCCCGGCGTCGTAGGACGTGTAGCTGCGCGTCGTGACGGGGTGGTCATCGCACGCGAACAAGGCGAGCGCAGCCGCGACGAGACGTGGTCCCGATCCCGATTTGGATCTCCACCTGGCCAATGCTCCAAAGCCTTTCGCCACCTCGCGTCCGCCCGCGGCAAGTGGTCTCGTCGGTATTGTCTCCGAAGCTCTCGGACGTCGCAACGCCGAACGGATCGGTATCAGGCCGACTTCGGAAGCCGCGCCCGCGCGTCGGCATCCGCGGACACGCCAGCCGCCGCCGTCCCCGTGACCGGCACGGGGTCAAAGCAGCGGGGGCGAAAAATCAACAGTATCGCCGGAAGAATCACGAAGGCGGCCACGAGCGCCCCCAAAATCGATATCGCCACCAGGAGGCCAAAAAATCGCACTGGGTAAAAGGCCGAGACGATCAACACCGCGAAGCCGACCACCACGGACAGGCCGTTGAACAAGATCCCTCGGCCCGTCGTCACCAGCGCGCGCTCGATCGCTTGCTCCGCGGTGAGGCCCGCCTGCCGCTCGTCGCGGTAGCGCCACATCAGGTGGATGCTGTAGTCGACCCCCACGCCGATCATGATCGAGGACAGGAGCGCGGTGACCAGGTTCAGCTCGATACCGGCGAACCCCATCACCCCGAAGATCATGGCCAGCGCGAGGAGCAGCGGAAACACCGACAAGACCCCGGCCACGAACGAACGGAAGAAGAGGGCGACGACCGCGCCCACGAGCACGGTGGCCCAGACCAGGCTCACGATTTGGCCCCAGACGATGTGGTGCACCAGGTCCGCCATCACGTCCAGCAGGCCCCCTGCGAACGCCAGCGTGCCGCCCCGCTGTGCTTCCAGGTAGGCCCGCGTGTACTCGAGCACGTCGGTCGCGGCCCGCGTCCCGCTGTCGGTGATTTTGGCCATCACCTGCGCGTTCTCGTAAGGGAAGTCGACCAGCTTCTCGAAGTCGGCGGCGTCCCCGCTCATCGAGTACAGGAGCAGGTACTGGGCGACCAGTTCGCGGCTCTCCGGGATGCGGTTGTACTCCGGATCGCCGTCGTGCATGACCTGGTTCATTTCCCGCAGCACGCGGGCGATCGAGGTGGTCGTGCCGACCTCCGGGTGTTTCCTCAGATGCACTTCCAGGGCGTCGATCTGCTCGAGCACCTTTGGGTCCTTGATGTCGCCGTGGGCGACGACCGATAGCCCTGCCCAGCCGCCCAGGTGCTCGTTCAACAGGTGGGTCGAGCGCCAGATGGGCTCCGAACGCTGGTAAAAGCTCATCGGGTTCGTGTCGACGACCACCTGCGTCGCGCCCACGCCGATCGCCAGCGTCGCCAGGACGGACACGATCAGGATGCGCTTGGGCGCCCGCGGTACCAGGGCGGCGCAGCCCGCAAGCAGGCGCTGGACCGGGCCGCTCGCCGCCGCCGCCGGCTTCCGGGCGTCGAGGACTGGCTTGGCCCGCGGCAGCACGGCCAACACGCCGGGGATGAACAGCAGGCTGCCGAACATCGCGAACCCGACGCCGACCGCCGCCAGCACGCCGAGCTGCTTTGCCGGCACGATGATGTGCGACAGCAGACAGAGCAGGCCAACCATCGTGGTGATCCCCGTGGCCAGCACCGGCCTGGTGAGCTCGACGACGCCCCGTGCCGCGAGGTCTCTCGACGTGGCGTCGCTGCCCGGCGTGTTGTCCTCCTGGTAGCGCGCGACAAGATGGATGCCGTAGTCGTTCGCCACCGCCAGCAGGATGACCGGCAAGAGGATCGTGACCGTGTGGATCTTCCAGCCGAGCAGGGGAATGATGCCCATCGACACGATGATCGCCATGATCGTCATGACGAACGGCAGGACCACGCCGCGCGCCTGCCGGAAGCACGCCAGCAAGAAGACCAGCATGATGCCGAGGCCAAGCGGCAAGAACTTGCGCATGTCGCTGCGCATGTCGCGGGTCAGGCTCACCCGGGTCACCGGCATGCCGCCGACCACGACCTCGGCCGGGCCGGGCGTCTCGGCAGCGAGCTGCTCGACTTTGGCGACGAGGGTCTCGTCGCTGGCGTCGGGTTTCAAAAATCCGATCACCACCGCGTGGCGGAAGTCCTTCGAAATCAGGCTCCCGTGCACGACCGGGTTCTCGGACAGGCGAGCTTTCAGCGCGGCCCGGCTCTCGGCAGAGTCGGGGAGCTTTGGGACGGCGGGCTCGACGATCATCTCCCCGTCCTCGCCCCGCAGGTGCTTGGCGGTGAAGAGGCTGATGACGCGCTCGATCTCCCCGACCGCTTGCATCTCCTCGGTGATGCTCTTTAGCTGGCCCAGCGCGGCCGGCTCGAGCACGTCGTCGCCGGACAGCACGGTCATGATCATGTCCGTGCCGCCGAACAGCTCCTCGATCTTCTTGAGGTTGATGCGCGTCGAGAGCTCGGCAGGGAGCTGGTTCTTCATCTCCGTGTCGAGCTCGGCCTTGGGGAGCTGTAGCGCGAAGAACACCGTGATGGCCGTGAAGATCGCGATGGACAGCCAACGCAGTCGAACCACCAGGTTTGCCAATCGATGCATGGGGGTCTCCCGGGCGTCAGAAGGTGAGCCTGAGCTCCGCGTAGCCCGCGGTCAGGGTCTCGTCGATGAGATCGAACAAGGTGCCGTCCGGACCGGAATAGATTTCACCGCCGAGATAGGTGATCAGCCGATCGCTGATGCGATAGCCGACCTTGGGGAACACCAGCCACTCCCGCGTGGTGAAGTTCATGAGGCCAAGCGCCGACAGCGACAGCGTGTCGTGCAGCGTCAGCCATTCGAGCCGCACGGAGGCCAGGTGCTGGACCTCCGCCAGCTGCTGGAACAACGCCTGGTTGCGAACGGCGAGGATGCCGTTGACGGTGTCGACGATCCCTTGCTCCACGAGCGGCGCGAGCGGCGGCATCGCCCCCAGCAAGAAGTCCGGGCCGAGGCTGGTGTCCGGCTCCTCGGCGCGTTCCCAGTCGAAGGTGTAGCGCCCCAGGTACTGGGCGATCACGCTCACGGGGCCGAAGGCGCGATCGACGCCGAGCACGTACTGCAGGTCTGGGCGGGGGACGTAGGCGCGCGTCTCGTAGTCCACCGGGCGGCGGTACGCCGCCTCCCCGCGGATCGCGAACAGGTCGCCCACGGCCGTCGAAAAATCGACGCCAGCGACGTGGTGTTTGTACGCGGTCTGCGCGATGCGGATCTCCGCGTCGGGTCCAACGGTGAAGTCCGCCAGCCGCAGCCCCGGCAGCAGCGCGTGGCCGTAGAGATACGAAACCGAGGCCTCGAACGACGGCAGCTCGAGATGGACGCGCCCCGCCAAGAGGCCCTCGGACAGCTCGGTGGACGGAAAATCCTGCTGTAGCGCGACCAGCTCCTCGATCTCGATCGGCGGGTAGACGGTCGGCTCGTAGAGCGGCAGCCACACGCCTTCGATGCGCACCGGCAACAGGTTGAGGATGGTGCGCGCCCCGACGTTGCCGACCCGGCGATCGTCCTCGATCGGAGAGCGGATGCGAAAATCGATCGGGGTCAGGTTGCTGGTCGGATTGAACGCATCCGCGCGGCCCCAGACGATGATCTGTTTGCCGAGGCGAAGATCGAACGGGCCGAGGTACGCGTTGACGTAGGCTTCGCGAAGATCGACGAACAGATCGTGCTGGTCGCCTTGTTGGCCGTAGCGCAGGCGCGCATCGGCGAACGCGTCGCCGACGTCCTGGCTGCGCAGCGTCAGCTGCAGCGCGAGCTCGGCGTAGGCGGCCTTGATCTCCGCCTGGTCCGCGCCGGAGACCTTGCCGACGAAGAAGTCACCGCGGGCGTAGCCGTTGAGGTCATAACCTCCGGTCGTCGCGCCCGCCGCGTCCGGAGCGCCCTCGGCCGCCGCCGCATCCCCGCCGCCGGAGAGGCTCGCTTCGAACAGGCCGCTGCCGGAGTCATCGACGACCGCGTCCGCCTCGACGCCCACGCTGGGTGGCGCGGGCTCGGCCTCGACGGGTTCGGCCTCCGCGGGGGCCTCCGCCTCGGGCGGCGCAGCCTCCGGCGCGACGGGCGCGGCGGGATCTGCGCCGGCCGGGGCGATCTCTTCAGCGGGCGCGGGCGCCGCCGGCGGCTGTTCGGCGGGGACCTCCTGAGCCAGCGCCGAGGGCGCCATCTGAGAAACGGCCGCGAACACCAGCGCGCAGAGGCTTGTCAGCCGTGAACGCTTCAGCGAGCCGCCGCCCTCGAAAACATGAAAAAAAGCTGACACTACCGGAACTCATCCTGTTGGTTGGGGCACCCGCCGCGCTCAAACCCATTCTCCCGTCGCGATCACCACGGAGAAGCCCGCCGCTGCGCTGCCGAGCACGAGTTTGTCCCCCCGCTTCGGCGTACGTTCCTTGAGCATGTGGTCGAAGGTGACGCCAACGCTCGCGCTGGCGGTGTTGCCATAGTAGCGGTGGGAGTACACCCCGCGCGCTGGATCGGCGCCGAGGTCTTCCAGGATCTTTCGAACCATCACCTCGCTCGGCTGATGAAACACGAAGTGATCGATCTGCGCGGGGCTCCAACCTTGTGCTTCGATCATCTGCTTCAACAGCGGTGGGATCAACTTGCCGAGCCGCATCAGCTCGACCGATGACGAGAGGAACACGCCGTCGATCGGCACCTGGCAGAGCTCCCAGTGGTCGGGCGAGGTGAAGGTCTCCACGCCGTGCAGGCGCACGCCGCCGCCCGGCCAGGGGCGCTTGCGGAGCAGAAAGCAGGCAGCGGCGTTGCCGACCGTCAGCCCGGCGGATTTCACGCGCAGCTCGCGCACCGACTGGATGTCGTAGGTCAGGTAGTTGCCGGCCAGCTCGGAAGTGCAGACGAGCGCCGCGCGGTACTTGTCGTGCAAGTTCAGGTACGCTGCGGCGGCCTGCACCGCTTCCAGATGGCCGACGCAGGCCGAGGTCACGTCGAAGGCGTGGGTCTTCTTCAAGCCCAGCTTGGCAGCGACCTCCATCGCCGTGGCCGGCTCGAAATACTGGCGAGCGATGCTGCCGCAGACGACGACGTCGACCTCGTCGAGGCTAGCGTCGTTGACCTCCAGGCAGTGCCTGGCTGCCGCGACCGCGTAGTCTCCCACCCGCGCGGCAGGGTCGAGCTCCAGGTACCGGTGCTGCGTCGAGCAGAGGCCAAAGATGTGCTCGATGCCCGACTCGATCGATGCCCAGCCGTCCTCCGGCCCGCGGTAGCACTCTCTGACCCGGCGGATGACCGCCGCGTTGTCCATGCGGTTTTTGGGGAAGCTCACGCCCGGTTTGGAGAGGTGAAGTTCGGGTAGACTCAAAAAATCGCCTCCATTTTCCTGACTCGCCCTGCACCGCCGTCCCTTGCGGGAAGCGGCGTGCGATGGCTCAGGAGGGCATTTTGCTTCATCGCGACGGCGCGATGCCAGGCCCGCGGGATCTTTTCGGCGTTCACTCCAGCAGGTAAGTGACGGTCGGGGCGCAGAAAGGGTCAGACAACCTCACCCGAGAACACCGGTAGCTGCCTTCCATGCAGTGGAAGTGCGAGGTGGGCACACCAGCCACACCTCGGCGCTGCGACACCTCACGACGAGGGTGCTCCCCCCTTATTCCCCGCTGCCCGTCGGTTCGATCACCGAAAGCACCACCGGCGCTGGATTTTGGCAGGTGCTGCACATCAACGCCATCAGGTAGACGCCGTCCGTTTCGACGAACCCCGGGAACGCCGGGCCGGTGGGCGAGGTCTCGATGATCGGGCCCGCGGTGCTCTCCTTGGCGTTGGCGAGGTCTGCCGACTTCGTCCCCTTGGAAAACTCGACCTCCCAGAGGGTGGTTGCGATCTGCTCCAGGTCAAGGATTTGGGCTTGAACGTCGGCCGCGGTCATGCCTTGGAAGTAGCCGACCAGAAGACTATCGATGAGGCCGACCGGACTCGCCTGCCCCTGGCTATCCCGAGTCACCTCACTCCAGTCGACGATCCAGGGACCGCTCGCCGGGATCTGGACGGGGTCGGCGGAGGTGACGTCGGCATCGAAGTCCAACACCAAGTCGCCGCCGCACCCGGGGCCGGCGTCCACCATCGTGTTGGTCGACGTGGAGGTCGGCTCGATGAAGACCATGCTGCGCGCGCCGGCTCCGAGCGTGGTGCCGCGAGCGAAGATCACGAGGTAGGTCAGCTCGCTGCTCTCGGTGTACTCCTGCGCCACGTCGAGCGGCGTCGTCTCGAACAGGGAGAAGTCGCTGAGGTTGGCGCAGGTGGACTGGCCATCGGTCATGTACTGAAAAAAGACGTCGATGTCGGTGTTCGTGAGGTTGCCCGATGCGAGCCGTTCCTGGACCGTCTCCTTCGACATCCCATCGAAGCGTAGGAAGGTGAGGCTGTTGATCTGGGTTTGCGCGTCGACCTCGTGACATTGAATGTCCTGATCGATGCCGTCCCAGCAGATCTCCACATCGCCCACTGCGGTTTGGACCGTCGGGACGGAGAGCGAGCTCTGGACGGTGTAGTTGTTGTCGTCCGTGACCAGGACGTTGCCAGAAGGTCCGGAGCCACCGTCGTCTTCGCTGCTGCTGCACCCAAAGCTGAGCGTGGAGCCGACGACCAGCGCGGTGATGGCCGTGAAACAATGTCGCGAAGACCGCAACGATCGAAGGGATCCCGAGAACTGCATGCGCGGGAGTAGACTTCAAACTCGTAATAGTGTCCAGCGCTCGCACTACATGGCGGCTGCCCGAGCGAACGGAAGAAACCGACGGTCGAGATCGGCACGGCAGCCGTCGCTGGGTGGGTGAGCGCGCCTCGGCCCGAGGCGCCGCGCGGCGAGCGGGCCCGGTGAGCTCGATGCGAACGCCGAGCGTTTTGGTGTTCGCTTGGTCGATGTGCCGCGCTCCCCAAAAAAGTGACCCCCATACGCGCCGTACTGAGTTTGGAAAAATAGAGCGAGGCGAAACTCGAGACGTCGGCGCGGCCCCGGGCGGAGAGCTGGCGTAAGCTCAGCGGCATGGTTGGATTGCGATGTTGGGTAGGTGGCGCGTTGGTCGGGGCGCTCGCGCTCGGGTGCGGATCGGAGGACGACGGCGGCGGCGGCACTGGGGCCGGTGGTAGCCCCAGCAGCCCTGGCAGCGGTGGCGCGCTGGTCGTTACGGGCGGCAGCACCGGCAGCGGTGGCGGCTCACCGGGCAGCGGCGGCGGCGGCATGGTCATGCCTGGAGACCAGGGCAGCTCGCGGCTCGGGGGGCCCGTGGTGCCGGGGGATCCGGCGGGATCGGGCGGCAGCATTGGCACGGGAGGCTCGTCCTCGCGCCCCGACAGCTGCGGCGCTTCGCTCACGGGGATCGTGCGCGACTTCGAGTCGAGCCACCCGGACTTCGAGTTTTTGATCGAGTCCGATCCAGGTATCGTGCTCGACACGCTCGGCAGTGACGGCAAGCCGGTGTACGCCGGAGAAGACGGCAACCCGACGACCAACGGGCAAGCCGCGTTCGACCAGTGGTACCGGGACGTGGCGGGGGTCAATCAGAGCTTCTACCTGACGCTGAACCTCGTCCAGAGCGCCGGCAACGTCTACACCTTCCACGACAGCGATTTCTTCCCGCTGGACGGCGCGGGTTTTGGCGACGAGGGCAACGCGCACAACTATCACTTCACCTTCGAGCTCCAAACGGAGTTCCGCTACAACGGTGGAGAGATCTTCCGCTTCGTGGGCGACGACGATCTGTTCACGTTCATCAACGGTCAGCTGGTCATCGACCTCGGCGGGGTGCACGGCGCCCAGGAGGGGGAGGTGGATCTCGATGACCAGGCGGCCGCGCTTGGCCTGGTCGTGGGGGAGATCTACCCGCTCGCGTTCTTCTTCGCCGAGCGGCACACGACCGAGTCGAACTTCCGCATCGAGACCTCGCTCGAGTTCGTCGATTGTGGTCCGATCGTGGTTCAGTGATGCCAGCCCGCCGCGGCGCGGCAGATCCTTTCGGGGGCTGGCCCGCCGCACAAAAAGACGAGCAGCGCCGTCCGGGAGTCACTAAATACGCCGGATGCCCTTGCGATCCGTCCGCGCCCTCGCTGCCTTTGGTTTTTGCCTGACGTTTCCGAGCCTCGCCAGCGCGTTCGAAAACCAATGGCACCTGGGAGCGGGCGCCGGGGTCAACACGTTCACCGAGGAGGTCGAGATCGGCCCCGCCCTGAACCTCCACGGAGCCTACGGCTTGAGCGACAGCTTCGACCTACGGGTCGAGCTCACCGGTGCCTGGCACGCGCTTGACGACGACGAGAGCGTCACGCTGGCCGGCGCGCTCGGCGGAGCGACCTACAAGATCGATGTCATCGAGTGGATCCCCTACTTCGGCCTGATGGTCGGATACGCGGGCTTGCTCGGAGACGCCGCGCCGGAAGGCTCGAGCTGGCTGTATGCCGCGGCGCCCCTCGGCATCGACTACGCATGGACGCGGCAATGGGGGATGGGGGTGCAGGTGCGACCCGGGCTGCTCGTCGGCGAAGAAACCAATGGGATTTTCACCGCCTTGCTGCGAGCAGAATACCGGTTCGGTTTCTGATCGGAGCCGGTGGTCCGTCCGGCTCGGTCCCGCGGATTTGCCGGAATTCGCAGGGCACGTTAGTAAAAAAGGAGATGCACGCGCGCCGCCGCTCTCGTCGTCCGGTGCCCCGAGCAGCCTGGGGGCTTTTGTTATGCGTCCTGGGCGCCCCGGGCGCTTGCGCACGGACATCCCTGGAGGGCACCGAGCCAGGGGAGGCAAAGGTCACCCGCAAGGCGCCGGAAGGGGAGGGGCGCCCCGGCACCGCGGAGCCAGCGGTGGGCGATGCGACGGCGGCCGAGCCGCTCGAGTGGATCGAGCTGGTGCGCGCCAAGCAGTGGGCCGAGGCGGCGGAGGCGATCGACGCGCTCGACGAACCCGAGCGCGACCGCCCCGATGTCCGCTACGTGCGGGCTCGGGTCGCGATGGAGCTCGCGGACCACGCCGGGGCCGCTACGCTGCTCGAGGGGCTCGAGCAGCAGCTGCCCATGTTCTCGTCTGAGATCGCCGAGCAGCGGGCTCGCTGCGAGCTCGAGGTCGGCCCCTACGATCGCGCGGCAGCCTATTTCATCCGCGAAGGGTCGCCGCGGGCGCTGCTCCAGGCGGCGGCGGCGCTCCGGCGGGCGGGGGAGCTTGCCCGCGCCCGGCAGCTCACCGATCGCGTGTTGGCGTCGCTGCGCAAGCTGCGCAGCCGCTCGGAGCGGGAGCGGCTCGAGATCGAGGCGCGCGCGCTGCGGGCCGAGCTCGCCGAGCAGCAGGGGCACAAGCGGCAGGCCATCGCCGACCTGCGCTGGCTGTCGATCGCCGCCCCCACGAGCCCGCAGGCCGCCGGCGTCGACGAACGCCTCGAGAAGATGGCCGCCCCTCCGCTGACCGGGAAGCAGCGGCTCGAGCGCGCCGTGCACATGGCAAAACAAGGCCTGGTCGAGCAGACCGAGCGCGAGCTCGAGCGCATCGAGCTCGGCGCGCAAATCGCCAAGGCTCAAATCCTACGCACGCGCGCCTGGGCGTTGTACAGCTCGCGTCGAGATTATGCGCTGGCGTCGGAGCTGCTCGAGAAGGCCGTGTCGCTCGGAAGCCCGGAGCCCGTCCGTGATCTCTTCTATGCGGCGCGCGCTCGGTCGCGCGCCAACGAGGACGAGCGCGCGGCGGGGATGTACGCGGACTTGGCGCGGCGCTTCCCGAAGAGCGGTTATGCGGAGCAAGCCCGCTTCCTCGGGGCGCGCTTGCTCTACATCGGCGGGGAGTGGGACGAGGCCGCCGTCGCGTACACGGAGTACCTGCGCCGGCACGGCAAGCGCGGCCGCTTCGCCGAGGAGGCCGAGTACGAGCGGGCGGTGAGCTGGCTCGCGGGTGGGGCTCATGACGAGGCTCGCAAGGCGTTCGACGGCTTCGTCGCGCGCGAGCGGGACGTGCGGCGGCGCGCTACCCTTCGGCAGCTCGCGGGCGTGGCGGCCTTGGGACAAAAAGACACCGACGCCGCAGCAGAGCGCTTCGAGGCCGTCATTCGCGAGGCGCCGCTCTCGTTCGCCGCGCTGATGAGCGCGAGCCGGCTGCGTCAGCTCGAGCGTTCCGTGCCGCCGCTGCTCGAGCTCGGCGACGCGGGGCCGCCGGGGCCGCCGCTCGAGGTCGAGCTGCCGCCGAAGGTCGAAAAGCTGATCGCGCTTGGGCTCGACGGCGATGCCGAGCGCGAGATCACCGGGCACGAGGGCGCACTCCGTGCCCGCTACGGCGCGCGCGCCAGCGAGGCGCTGTGCGAGGCTTACGGGCAGGTCGCGGGCGCGGAACGGCGCTACCGCGTCGCGCAGTCCGCCGTGACCGCCGCGGAGCTGAACGCGACGCCGCTGCCGGGTCGGCGCTGGGCCTGGGAGTGCGTCTACCCGCGCCCGTACCCGCGCGTGATCGAGACCGTGCAGGCCGCTTGGAACGTGCCGGCAGAGCTCCTGTACGCCGTCATCCGGCAAGAGAGCGGCTTTCGCGAGACCGTCGTCTCACCTGCGGACGCGGTGGGTTTGATGCAGATGATCCCGCCGACCGCGATCCGTGTCGCCTCCGAGCTCGAGGTGGACTACCACCCGGATCTGCTGCGCAGCCCCGGCTACAACTTGAACTTCGGCGCCTACTATCTGCGCAAGATGCTCGACACCTTCGGCGGCAGCGTCCCGCTCGCGCTCGCCGCCTACAACGCCGGCCCCATCGCCCTCTCGCGCTGGCTCGAAGGGGGAGAGCGCCTGCCGCTCGATCTCTTCGTCGCGCGCATTCCGTACGACGAGACGCGCAACTACGTGAATCGCGTGATCGGCAACTACGCTCGCTACACGTACCTGCACGGCGGCCCCCCTGCCGTGCCGTCCTTGCCGCTCGATCTGCCGCAAGGACACCGCGCCCCACCGGACGCCTACTAGGCTAGAAGGTCTAATTTACCGCGACAGACACCTTGCTCCGCAAACCGTTCGTCGCTCCAGAGCACCGATCAGATTGCCAGGGCGGAGATCCCGATGAATCGTGGGCCCCCCCTTACAGATCGACGTACTCCTGATCCGCGGTGAACTGGACGCGAAACCGCAGCGGCCGCTCCGGGCGCGCCGGCTGCTTCGCGAGCCAGGCCCACTCCAGCGCGGCTTCCGCTTCAGCGAGCCCACGCGCCTGGTCGGGGTCGCCGGTTTCGTCTGACGTGGCGGTGCCCGCTCCCGCCGGCTCGATCCAATCCGCCGGTCGATCGCCCTCGGGCAAGCTCCGCACCGGCCCAACGAACGCGCTCGCGATCGCGCGCGCCGGCGCGCGGCGAGGCGCCGCAGGAGCGATGGGCTCGATGCGCGCCGGGACCTCGGGCTTGGGGTCGATCTCGGCGATCAGCCGCGCGATCTCCCGTTTCGCGCGGAAGCGAGCGCGCTCGATCCCCTCGGTGTGGCGCGGGCCGCCCAGGTACGGGGCGATCATCAAGAGGCCGGTGAGGTGGAGCTCCCCCCGGGCGACGATGCCCCGGAGCTCCGGGTGCTGGTGCACGAGGCGCGCCGCCTTGGCCCGCCGGTACGCCGCGTCTTCGCTCATGCGCAGCTCGTATTGGCAATAGGCGTACAGGGTCGCGCAAGCGCGAGCACGATGGATCCCGCGCTCTTCGACCTCCCCGAGGTGGGCGAGCAGGTCGGCCAGGGTGACGTTGGAGCGCGCGGTGAGCCGCCGCACGGCGGCGTGGAGCTCGTTGTCGGACAAGGAGGGCAATGGACTTCATGACACCTTATACACCATAAGATTTTATCCTCTGACGATGCCCGGGCGTGGATTGCGCACGGATCATGTCGCTTCCAAGCGTTGGCTACGTTGCAGGGTCAGATCTGGCTCTACCGCCCGCGAGGTCGGATCCTTCTCGCGCAGCGAGGCTCGGCGGCGCCTTGCCGCGCCTGCGGTCCATGTGGCTTCGGCCAAAGTCCTGCTCGGCCGCCAGCAAATTGTGGGGAGGACAGCGAAGCTCCAGGTTGTCCACGGAGTCCGGGCCGCCCATCGCATGCGCTTCGCGGTGGTGCAGCTGCAAGCTGCCAGTCTCCGGACAGCGCCGCCCTCGATCGTCGGTGTAAGCACATCGCCCCGCATCGCGCGCCCACACCTCACGGCGAGTCGCGGCGCGCACGTGGCGCCGCGCCGGCGCGGCGGGCGCTCGAGAGGTCTCAGCTTCCCGCGCCAGCGCGGCGGGCGCTCGAGAGGTCACAGGTTCCCGC
>JAEZYZ010000079.1 GCA_023418705.1 Pseudomonadota bacterium
GGCCCGGGCCCTACGGCCCGGGCCTCGCTCCATTTTCGCGTGCTACAAAAGCCGGGCGCCACACGGAAAGTCTCGATGCCGCGCCTGACCGACGACGCCGATCGCCTCGCCGCCTTCCTCTTCGGACGGCGCGCGGCGGTCCTGACCGGCGCCGGCTGCAGCACCGAGTCGGGCATCCCGGACTACCGGGGCGAGGGCACCCGGCGGCGTGCCACAAACCCGATCCAGTACCGCGAGTTCCTCGCCAGCCCCGAAGGCCGCGCTCGCTACTGGGCGCGCAGCGTCGTCGGGTGGCCGCACTTTTGCCGGGCACAGCCCAACGCTGGCCACCGCGCGCTCGCCGCCCTCCAGCGAGCCGAGCGCGTCGGCGGCCTCATCACTCAGAACGTCGATCGGCTCCACACCCGAGCCGGCAGCACGCCCGTGGTCGAGCTGCACGGCTCTTTGCACGACGTTCGCTGCCTCGGCTGCGGCGCGCTCGAACCGCGAGCGGAGCTACAGCGCAGGCTGCTGGAGCTCAATCAACGGCTGGCCGCGCTCGAGGTGGAGCTCTCTCCCGACGGGGACGCGGAGCTGCCGATCGAGTGGCTGCGCGGGTTTCGCGCCGCGGATTGCCAGCGCTGCGGCGGCGTCTTGAAGCCGAACGTGGTGTTCTTCGGCGAGGCCGTGCCGCGCGACGTGGTCGCGCGCTCCCACGCGCTGGTCGACCGCGCGGACGCGCTGCTCGTGGTCGGCTCGTCGCTGGCGGTCTACTCCGGCTTCCGCTTCGTGCGAGCGGCTGCCGAGCGGCGCCTGCCGATCGCCATGGTCAACTTGGGCCCCTGCCGCGGCCAGGAGCTGTCGGCCCTGCAGATCGACGCGCGCGCCGGCGAGCTGTTGCCGTTGGTCGCCGCGCGCCTCGGGGCGCCCGCGCTCGCCTCCTGACGCGCCGATCGGCGCGGCTCAGGGCGCGGCGACTTGCGGCGTGGGCACGGGCTCTTCCTCCGCCTCCGCCGCGTCCTCCTTGACGTGGAAGGGGGCGAGCCAGGTGACGATGAACGACGGGATCGTGGCCACCATCACGAACACGAAGTACATCGTGTAACCCATGGCCTGCTGCAGGTAGCCGCTCACCATCCCCGTGGTCTGCATGCAAAGCCCCATCAGGCCGGTCGCGAACGCATAGTGGGCCGTCTTGTACCGGCCGGGAGCGATCTGCTGCATCATGTAGATCATGTGGCCGACGGAGCCGAAGCCGAAGCCGAGCTTCTCGAAGGTCACGACGCCCGTGATCAGCGCAAGATCGGTGGGCTGCGCGATCGCCAGAAAGATGTAGGTGGCGTTCGGCACGTTGATCGCGATGCACAGCAGCATCAGCGCGCTCTTCAGGCCCTTCTTGGCGACGAACAGGCCACCGAGGACCGCGCCGAGCAGGAACCCGAAGGTGCCGAAGGTGCCGTTGATGTTGCCGAGCGCAACGTTCGTGAGGCCGAGGCCGCCCTTCGCCTGCTCGTCCATCATGAACAGGGGCCCGATCTTGTCGAGCAGCCCCTGACCGAAGCGGTACAGGAAGGCGAAGGCGATCATCATCCAGATCCCCTTCTTCTGAAAGAACGTCCTGAAGGCGGTGCCGAAGGTGCGGGCCGCGTCCCCCACGCTCTTGGGCGCGTCCTTGGCCTTCTCGCCGGGCGGCAGCACCGCCAGGTGGTAAACGGCGAGGATCGCCATCAGACCAGCGATGATCAAAAAGACGATGCGCCAGGACGCCGCCCAGCTCATCTCCATGTCATCGTGGAAGGTGCCGCTCAACGTCACCAGCACGCCCGACGCCAAGATCGGCCCGATGCTCCAGCACAGGCTCTGAACGCCCGTGAATTTGGCCTGATCTTTGGGGCTCAGGGTGGTGACGTAGACACCGTCGGCGCCGATGTCCTGAGTGGCCGCGACGAAGCCGCAGACACCGAACAAGACCAGCGTCATCGTCACGAAGTTCGGCATCTCGAGCGCGATGCCCGCGACCGCCAGCGCCATGGCGTAGGCGAACTGCATCGTGACGACGAAGAACTTCTTGTTCTTGAACATCTCGAGCAGGGGCGCCCAGAGCGGCTTGAAGGTCCAGGGGGCAGCGAGCGAGCTCGCCCAGAGCGCCGCCTCCGCGTTGGAGATGCCCATGTTCTTGTACATGATGGCGCTCACCAGGTTGATGGTGACCCAGGAGGTCCCCATCGCGAGGTACAGGGTGGGCACCCAGAACAGGGGGTGACGGTGCGTCTTGGAGCTCATGTCGGCCGGGATAGTAGTCGGGAGCGAGATCTCCGCCAGGGACAATTCGGTGTCTGAAGCAGACCCAATACCGCATCTCGGGCTTGGGTGGTCGCGACCTGCCGCAGCCGGCTATCCCCTCGAAACCCCGCTTCTTTTCGCCCAATTGCAGTCTCACGCCAATATTCACACTGCCACCCAGATTCGAGCGTTGCCCCCGTGACCTTGTTTCCGTGTTCCGAGCCGCTGAAGTTGGCTCTACCCTGGCCGGGTTGACGCCGGATCCGCGCTCACGGCCGCGACGGGTGGGTCGCTACGAGCTCATGGCCCGCATTGCAGAGGGCGGCATGGCCCGGGTCTACCTGGGCCGACAGCGGGGCGACGCCGGCTTTGCCCGGGCGGTCGCGATCAAGCGCCTGCACCGCCAGTACGCGCGCTCCCCCGAGTTTCGCTCCTGCCTGCTCGACGAGGCGCGCCTGGCCTCCCGGATTCGCCACCCGAACGTCGTGCCGATTTTGGACGTGGTGGCCGCCAAGGGGGAGCTCTTGCTCGTGATGGAGTACGTGATCGGCGAAGCGCTCGCCGATCTCATGGATCTTGCGCGGGAACGCGCCGAGCCGATCCCGGTCGACGTCGCGGTGTCGGTGATGCAGGACGTCCTGCAAGGGCTGCATGCGGCCCACACCGCGCGCGACTCGCGCGGAGAGCCCCTGCACATCGTGCATCGGGACCTCTCCCCCCACAACATCCTGGTGGGTCGGGACGGCAGCGCCCGCGTGTTCGACTTTGGCGTGGCCAAGGCGCTCGGCAACGCCCAGCTCACCCGCCCGGGCGAGATCAAGGGCACGTTGGCCTACATGTCGCCCGAACAGATGCGGGCCCGCCCCGTCAGCAGCAACAGCGACGTGTTCTCCGCCGGCATCGTTTTGTGGGAGATGGTGGCTTCACGCGATCTGTTCGCGCGGGACTCCGACGCCGCGACGGTCTCCGCGCTGCTCGCCGCAGACATCCCTCCGCTGCGTGGCATCGCGGGGGTGCCCGACGACTTCGACGCCGTCATCGCTCGGGCGCTCAGCCGGGATCCGGCGCGGCGCTACCAAGACGCGCTCGAGTTCGCTCGAGCGCTGTCCGATTGCGTTCGCCCAGCTTCGGCGACGCGCCTGACCGAGTGGGTACAGGGACTGGTCGGTCCAGAGCTCGAGCGGCGCACCCGCTTGCTCGCCAAGGTCGAAGCGCAGGTCTCCAGCCCCTCGGCAGCGCCGTCCGCTGCCCGTCCGCTGCCCGCATCGACCCTGGCCGAGCTCGCCCCGAGGCCCAAACCAGCCACCGACACCCTCACCGTCGTGGTGATCATCGTGGTGACGATGGCCGCGCTGTGGCTGGCGTTGGTGTTCCTGCCCGCCTGACCGCGCGGCGGCTCCGCGGCGCTCACTGCCCGCGCTGCCGCGCCTTGGGCGCCGCCTTGCGTCGCTTGAACAAAAGCAGGTAGTTGAAGCCCCTCAGGAAGAAGTTCCCCTCGTCGGCGGCCTTTCGGTAGTTGCCCATCTCGAGCGTGCGATTGTGGCGCACCACCGCGACGACATCGTGCGGCACGAAGGCCTCCCGCGCCAGATCGAAGAGCTCGAAGCCGAGCGGGTAAAAGCCGCGGTCCTTCTTGAAGACGTCGCAGACGTAGATGGCGAGCATCCGCTCCTCACGCAGCACCCGGGCACATTCCTGCAGCACCAGACGCATGGCCCGCTGGTAGCGCCCGTCCGCCTTCAGCTTGCCGATGCAGCGAGGGTCGTCCGAGTAGCTGAGGTTGTCGGCATAGGGGGGGTCCATGAAGACCAGATCCACGCTCTTGGCCTTCAGGGGCAGGCTCCTGGCGTCCGCGGACCGGATATCCCCCCGCTGCGGGCAGAGATCGAACCCGACGCCGTTCCGGCCGAGGTCGCGACACACGTCCAAGGTCGTGCCACTGCCGCAGAATGGATCGAGCACCACCTCACCGGCCGACGTGAACCGCTGGAGCACGTTCCAGATGACGAAGGAGGGCGTCGCGCCGGCGAAACTTTGGCGGCCCTGCTCCGTGTCACCATAGTGCTGCGAGGGGTATTCCCAGAGCGTGGTCACCTGTTTGACCAGGGGGGGCTTCTTGAGCGTCACGGTGCCCTCGCGCCTATCACGAAACGAGCTCGGCCAGCACCACCCGGGTGCGGCGGCCGGACGGCTCTCACCCGAAGGACGTCGCCACCCGGCCGCGAGAAACTGCCACAGCCGGAGCCCCGCGCGGTGCACGATGACGCACTCGACGGCCGCGCGCAGCGACCCGCCGACGGCTGCCGCAGACGCCCGCGCTCGGTGACGGCGCAGCAGGGGCCATAGGAGCGGGTCGGCAGCCGATGCGCGGCGCACCCCGGGCGCGGGCTTCATGGCACCGGGGTTGCACCCTCGGGTGGGCGAAGGCCTTCACCCGGCTGCCCTCGTGGACATCGACGTCCTACAGCGCGCACCGGCGGGTGGGTCACGTCAGGACGGCTGGTCGCTCGTTTACGGGTCCGGCCGCGATGAGCTGAGCGAGTAGCCACAGAAGAAGGAGATCAGCATGACCAAGAAGTACTTGATCGCCTGCGCGGCAACATTGGTGCTGGCGTTCGGCGGCACCGCCTGGGCCGGCGGCGAGCAGGGCGGCGAACACGCCGAAGGGACACAGATCGAGCAACAGAGTGGGCAGGAACAGCCCGAGCAGGAGAGCCAGGCGGGCCAGCAGGGCCAGCAGGGCCAGCAGGAGCAAGGCCAGCAGGGCCAGCAGGCCCCCATGGAGGGCCAGCAGCAACAGAGCGAAGCTGGGCAGCAGGAGCAGCCTGGCATGGAGGGGCAGCTGTCGCTCGAACAGAAGAAGCAGCTGCAGCGGGAGCTGCAGGAGCAGGGCTTCTATCAGGGCAACATCGACGGCATCGTGGGACCTCAGACCCGCGCAGCGGTCCGCCAGTTTCAGCAGCAGGCCGAGCTGGCCGGCAACGGACAACTGACGCAGGAGACGGTCGACGAGCTCGGCCTGAATCTGCAAGAGCCCGTGTCGGGAGCGGAGCAAGAGCAGCAGATGGGTCAGCAGGATCCGTCACAGCAACAGATGCAACCCGGGGCCGCCGAAGAGCCGCAGAAGTTCCAGCTGTCCGCGCTGAACGAGGAGCAAACCCGCGAGCTGCAGCAGAAGCTGCAACAGCACGGGTTCTACAAGGGCGAGATCGACGGCATCGTGGGACCTCAGACCCGCTCGGCGCTCCAGGCCTACTTCCGCGATCAGGCGAGCCTGGCGTCGCAGGGGGTGGTCACCGAGAGCGCCCTCAACGACTTCGGCATCAACCCGAGCGAGGTTCAGCCGGTCCGCGGCACCGAAGGTCAGGGCAGCGACTGGCAGCAGCAACAGCAGCAGCAGCAACAGCAGCAGCCGCAGGAGGAGCAGCAGCAGCAGCCTCCCGAGCAGCAGCCGCAGCAGCAGCAAGAAGGCACCCCTGACGTCGACATCGACGTCAACAACCCCGACATGGGAGCGGAGCCGCAGCCCGCGCCCGAGGGCACGGACGAGTACTAACCGCTCGATCGCCGCCAAGCCCGTGGGCGCCGTCGCCGCGCGACGGCGCCTACTTTTGTTGGTGCGCCTCGGGCTTGCTCGGGGCCGCAGCGACCGGCTGTCGTGACTCCACCCAAGCGCCGAACGCGCTCACGTCGAAGGTCTCCGAGAGCGTCGCCGAGAAACGCTGCAGCGCGTAGTCGATGGGGAGCGCAAACGCCAGGCCCTGGCTGTTGCGCAAGATGAACGACGAGATGCCGACCACCTCGCCGCGCTCGTTCATCACGGGGCCGCCGGAGCTGCCGCCGTTGGTCGGCAAATCCGTCTGCAGGTAGTGCACGCCGTCGAACACCCTGCCGACGTAGGAGACGATGCCGCGGCTGAGGGAGAAGCTCATCTTCCGGGGGGCGCCCATGGCGAACACCTCGTCACCCATGCCAAGGGTGTTCACCGACGCGGGCTTCACGCCCGGGATGCGGCGGCTGTCGACCTTCAGCAGGGCGACGTCGAGGGCCTTGTCGTGATCCAAGAGCTTCGCGGGCATGGGCTCGCCGTCGACGAACGACACCTGGATGTCCTCCAGCCCGTCCACGACGTGCCAACAGGTGAGCACGTGGCCATTGGCGTCCATCAAGACGCCGGCGCCATAGACCCCTTTGCCGCGAACGAACGCCGTGAAGTCCAGCGCGCGGCGCGCGATCTCCCGCGGCGCGGTCGCCGCTGCCGCACGCTCGCTCTTCGCCTCGGCCAAGCGCCTGCTCGGCGCCGACGTCGAATCGCGCTCGTACCCGTCGGCCCTCCGAGCCGGGGGCCCGTTGCGACCCGCGGTCGGCTCCGTGCCGCCGGTGCGCACCACCTCCGTGGGAGAGGGGCTCGCCCCCGGCCAAAGCTGCCGGGGCACGGCCAACCCCAGCGTCAAGCCGGCTGCGAACAGAGCCGTCCCTGCGAAGCGAGCCTTCATGTCGCGGGCAACCTGACCAGGTCTTGGGTGGGTCGGTTCATGGGCGCTCACCGCCGCCGCCAGCCCAAGCGCTCACGGCGAACCAGCCTGTGCTTAGCACATCCGCCTTCCATGGCAGGCCCAGGCTAGCTTTTTTGTAGCCGAACCGCGCACTTCGGCGACCGGGTGCCGCAGGGCAGAGCGCCGCCGACCTACATCGCAGCACCCGACCCGCCTGTGCGATCCGACGAGGGCGATAGCGCCGGAAATGCCCCCGCTCGATCGGCCGCGAAGCTTTCTGCGCGCCTACACCAAGGAGTCGTCTCGAGGGGCAGTCAGACCGGGCGCTCACTTCCGAGCATCGAATGAGGTTCAGAATGCAGAGACGTTCAAGGCTGCAGATGCCCGCGGCGGTCGCCGCCGCGCTGGCCTTCGGCATGGGCTGCAGTGGCGCCAGCACGGACTATTCGCAGGTGTCACAGGAACTGGTGACGTACCGTGTAGGTCCGGGAGAGCAGTACAAAGACCTGCAGGCCGTCGCATCATTGCTCAAGCCCGGCGACGTCGTCGAGGTGGTCGGCAACACCACGTACAACGGCGGCGTGCGCCTCACCCGCGCCGGCACCGAGTCCAACAAAATCACGCTCAAGGGCGTCGCCGTGAATGGCAAACGCCCGGTGCTCTCGGGCGGGACCAACACCATCGAGTTTGCCGCCAACCACTACGTCTTCGACGGCTTCGAGGTCACGGGCGGCTCATCCCGCTGCGTGTTCCACCACGCCCACGACATCACGATCAGAAACAGCGTCGTGCGCGACTGCCCGATGCAGGGCATCCTGGGTGCCGAAGAAGACTCCGGCTCGCTCACCCTCGAGTACACCGAGATCTACCGCTGCGGCAACGGCGACCGCCAGCACCAGATCTACATGGCGACCGATGAGTCGACCTACCCCGACGCCGTCTTTCGGATGCAGTACTGCTACCTGCACGACGGCAACGGGGGCAACAACGTGAAGAGCCGCGCCGGACGCAACGAGATCTATCACAACTGGATCGAAGGGGCCTACTACCACGAGCTCGAGCTCATCGGCGCCGAGGGCTACGACGAAGATCTGATCCGCGAGGACTCGGACGTCGTCGGCAACGTCCTGGTCCAGCGCCGCTCCCACTACCCGATCCGCTTTGGCGGCGACGGCACGGCTCAGACGTGGGGTCGCTATCGCTTCGCGAACAACACCGTCATCCTGAGCAGCAACACCGCTCGCGCGATCTTCCGGCTGTTCGACGGGCTCGAGAGCGTGGAGATGCACAACAACGTCTTTTATCGCCAAGGCGGCGGAGGCGTGGGTGTGATCGGTGAAGGCGACGCCAGCTGGAGCAAAGGCCGCCGCATCGCCGGCTCCAACAACTGGGTGCCGACGGGGTCGTCGGCGGTACCCCCGGAGTGGACGGGCACGATCACCGGGACCGATCCGGGGTTCGTCAACCTCGCTGGCAACGACTTCACGCCGAGCGCGCAGAGCGCGCTCCGCGACGCCGGCGCCAGCAGCACGAGCGGCCCCTCGGGCTCACCCTTCCCCTCACCGCTCGCACGCCCCGGCTATGAACCCGCCCGAGCTCTGCTGCCCGTGGGCACCGCTCGCGTCAGGAACCTGGTCGGGACGATCGACATCGGCGCCTTCGAGTACGGAAACACCGGCGGCAAGCCGTCCGAGCCAGAGCCAGAGCCCGAACCCGAGCCAGAGCCAGAGCCAGAGCCAGAGCCAGAGCCAGAGCCGGAGCCAGAGCCGGGAACTGACGACCCGGTGACGCTCGTGCCCATCGCGGACACCATGGTGCGCGGCGGCACGTACGCCGATCGGGTGTTCGGCGCCTGGGCGTACTTGACCTCCAAGTACAGCACCAACACGTACTGGGCTCGCGACGCCTACTTCACCTTCGACGTCTCCGAAGTCTCGCAGGTCACTAGCGCCAAGCTGCGGGTCTACGCGGGTTTGACCGAGACCGGTTCGGTGACCATGGCCGTCCACCCGGTGTCGAACACGAGCTGGTCGGAGGCCACGATGACCTGGAACAACCGGGTCGGGTTCGAGCCGGCCGCGCTCGATCAGGTGACGGTCAACAAGCGCCAGTGGACCTGGCAAGAGCTCGACGTCACCGCCCACGTCCAGGCGGTGATCGCGGCTGGCGGGACCCGCGTGGGTCTCGCGCTTCACAACCCGGTCTACACGACCCCGCGCGTCGACATGAACTCGCGCGAAGCCCCCAGCAAGCGCCCCGAGCTGGTCGTCACCCCGTGACGTCCTAGGCGGGCGCCCCCGGACCTACGGGGGAACGGAGCAGCGGGCAGCGCAGCCTTCGGGACGCGCTGCCCGCGCGCCGTTTTGGGTTCAGCCAGCGTGAAACTCTACGGGGTGGTGCGAGTCTCGTGCATCGCCCGGCGCCGCGCGGCGCTCGAAAACGCCCGGCGAGCGCCGGATTGTGCGAACCGGAGCCGCAAATTTCGCTATAGAGTCGCGCCCATGCCGCTCAGAACCTGGCATGCGCTCGCCCTCGCTCTTCTGCTCGCGTCCGCGGCCACCTCGGCCTGCAACGACGGCGGCGCGTGCGATCCCGGGGAGCTCTGCGAGTGCTCGGGAGGCACCGAGTGCTACCTCGCGTGCGACGGCGACAACTGCGCCCAGCACTGCTCGTCCATGCCGCGCTGCGGCGGCGTGTGCGAGGACGGCTGCGCCCTGGAGTGCCACGACATCGACGAGTGCTCGAACTATTGCGGCGACGGCTGCGACTTCCGCTGCCATGGAAGCGCCGCTTGCGGCACCGTCTGCGGCGCGGACTGCCAGGTCGAGTGCGCCGACGTCTCGCGCTGCGGGGCCGTGGTCGGGCCGGGGAGCCGCGTCGACTGCCAGCGGATGGCGACCTGCGCCGTCGAATGCGACGGTCCGTGCCAGGTGCGCTGCGTCGACGTCTCGGACTGCGACGTCACCTGCGCGGATGGATCGCCCGCGGTCGATTGCGGCGGCGGCAACGTGGCCTGCGGCGGATGTTGAGGAAGAGCCCCATGCACCACCCTTTCATCGATCGTCTGGTCGCGCCGCGCGGCCTCCACCTTGGCATCGCGCTCGTCGCGACGGTCCTGCTCTGGCCCGACGCCGCCCTGGCGCAGAGCACCATCCGGCAGCCTGGGAACCGACCGCAGTACCGCTTCGAGGCCGAGCCGCACCTGTTGCTCGGGGTCTTCGACCCGCCCGGGTTCGGCAGCGGGACGGGGTTCGGAGCCGGCTTCCGCGGCAGCATCGAGATCGTGCCCGATGGCTTCATCGGTTCGATCAATGACTCGGTGGCCATCGGGTTCGGCGCCGACTGGGTGCACTACGAGGGCAATGACGGCGACGCTCGGGGCGTCTGCACGCGGTACGCGACGGGACCGGCCGGCGTGCCGATCTGCGTCGAGGTAGACGAGGACGGAGCGGCCTCCGATCACTTCTTCTTCCCGGTCGTCTTGCAGTGGAACTTCTGGCTCGCGCGCAAGTGGTCGGTGTTCGGCGAGCCTGGCCTGGCGCTGCACTGGGACGATCGCGACGACCTGGGGATCGCGCCCTTCGTGATCTGGGGCGGCGGTCGCTTCCATTTCAACGACAGCATCACGCTGACGCTCCGTGTCGGCTACCCGACGTTCTCTCTAGGCGCGTCCTTCTTGCTCTGAGGAAGGCTTTGGCCTTCACCGGGCTCCCGGCAAGGTGCTGCACACATCCGGCCCGTTCCCTGCAACTTGCAGGGGCAGGTTTCAACGCTCTTCGACGCGGCCGTCGGCGTGCCGGGCGAAGCGCCCCCGGTCGGGCCCGTGCACCGGGGCGTCGCTCGGCCAGGGCCAGCCACCAAAGCGCGTCCGCTGATAGTCGGCGAACGCCTGTTGCAGCTCCGAACGCGTGTTCATCACGAAGGGCCCGTAGTGGGCGACGGGCTCGGCGATAGGTCGGCCCTGCAGGAGCAGCAGCTCCGATGGTCGAGCGCCGTTCCGTAGCGGCAGCGCGGCGTCGGACTGAAGCGCCACGGCCACCCCGGGGTCGAGCCGCCTGTCCGACAGGTGCAGCTCGCCGCCCGCGAAGAAGTACAGGGTCCGGTGCACACTGGCTGGCGCGGGCGGCAGCGTCCACTCGGCGTGCGGCTCGAGCCGCAGGGTCCAAATGGCCACGGCGGCGTCCGGGTTCGAGGCCCAGGAGCTCGGCGGAGGGGCGAGCGGTCGAACGTCTCCAAGGGCGCCGGCGATGATCGCCACCTCGGTGACGCGACCGGCGCCGTCCTGCGCTCGGACCCGCGGGATCTGCTCCGACCAGAGCATGGAGAAATGCGGCTCCACCAGCTTGCTCGCACGCGGCAGGTTCAACCAGATCTGAAACAGCTCGAGCGGGTTGCCCGCGGTGCGATCGAGCAACGGGAACATCTCCGAGTGGACGACGCCCTTTCCGGCCGTGAGCCACTGCACGTCGCCGCCGCCAAAGCGTGCGGCCGCGCCGAGCGAGTCGCTGTGATCGATGAGCCCCTTGCGCACGATGGTGACCGTTTCGAAGCCGCGATGCGGGTGCTGCGGAAACCCTGGCACGACGTCTCCGTGGTACATCCGCCACCCGTCCTTGCCCTCGAAATCTTGCCCGATGTTCCTCCCCGACAGCGAGGCCGCCGGCCCGAGCTGCTCATTGCCGGCAGGGTAAGCGTCGTCGTGGTGCACGCAGAACAGGAACGGATCCGCCGTTTGCCAGGGAAAGGAGAGCGGCTCGACCGCCAAGATCGGGGACGTCATGATCGGGAAGCCTAAATCAGCAGCCAGGGCTCCGCCATGGGGCGCCCGCTCGGCGGGCTCCGGAGCGCCACGAAATGGGCAGCGCGACGGCGGCTACTCCCCGCGCCCGGTGCGTGCGGCGTGGTCGCGCTCGAACGGAGCGGTGTGGATGGCGGGTCCAAGCTCCTCCTCGGGACGCGTGGCCACGTCGGCGACCGCCAATAGGATCAGGATGGCGAGCAGGACCGCCGCCGCCGCGCCGGCCAAGCGATGGGCGGCCGACATCTCGACCAGGTGCATGAAGAACGCAGCGACCAGGCCCGCCTTTACCAGGGCGATGCCGAGCGCCAAAGGCCACTCCCACCCTCCCACGGAGACGAACGAAAGCCCGAACGTCAAGCCGGTGAGCAGCAGCAAGCCGATATAGGTCCCAAGGTACTTGCCAAAAGTCATTTTGGCTCCGGTCATGCTCCCCCGTTCGTCAGGTAGAAACAGGGCCACAGAAACAGCCAGACGATGTCCACCAGGTGCCAGTACATCGCGCCATTCTCCAACGCCTGCGGCGCCAGGCGGGTCACCCGACGCCGCGCGACGCACCACCCGATGACCGACAGCAGCAGCACACCAATGATGACGTGCAGCGCGTGCAGGCCGGTCATCAGGTAGTAGAGCGTCCAGAACGCCACCATCGCGGCGGCCCTGGGCTGGTCCGCGAACCACTGCCCTTGCCCTCCTGGGTAGATGCCGTGCCGAAAATGCTCGACGTACTCGTAGCTCTTGATCCCCAGAAACAGCATCCCCAGAAAAACCGTGGCCCCGACGAGCCAGCACGCCGCCCGCGCCCGTGAGCTCCTGAGCATGTGGACGGACAGCGCGATGAAGAGGCTGCTGGTGAGGAGCAC
Organism: Pseudomonadota bacterium; assembly: GCA_023418705.1. Taxonomy (GTDB): domain Bacteria; phylum Myxococcota_A; class Polyangia; order Polyangiales; family Polyangiaceae; genus JAEZYZ01. The sequence continues at coordinate 12,420 of JAEZYZ010000079.1, forward strand.
CAACGTATTGCCGGAGCCCCACCAGAACGTGTTTTCGGCGACCGCTTCGGCGAACGCGCGCGGCTCTCGGGTCCGGTAGGCTGCATAGATCACGAACAGCGCGCCGAAGAAGAGCACCTCGCTCGCCAAGAAGACCCACATCCCGAGCGTCGCCGCCTGGCCCTGCCGCTCGGCGGACTCGAAATGCGCTGCGTGCTCGACCGGCTCAGCCATGGGCGGCTCCCTGCGCATCCCCCGCAGGTGGAGCGCCGCCGGGCGCATCCGGCGCGCCGCCAACGTCGCTCTTGCCACGTGGATCCGGAGCGTAGGTCGTGTAGTCGTAAGGATCGAGCTCGAAGCACGGCGTCGCCGGCCAATTGTGCTTGGGCGGCGGCGAGGGCACGTACCACTCGTAGCTGGCAGAGTACCACGGGTTGTCCCCGGCGAGCCGCCCGCGGCGCGCTGCCCACAGGAGATAGCTGAGCGTGATCGACAGCCCCCCGAACAACGCCCACGATCCTCCGGTGGAGATCGTGTGCAGCGCCTGCATCGACTCCGGATAGGAGTGGTAGCGCCGCGGCATCCCGAGGTTGCCGAGCAAGAACTGCGGCACGAAGGTCAACACGAACCCGCCGAACACCAACAGCGCCGCCGCGAGCGCCCAGCGCTCCGGGTACATCCGGCCGGTGATCTTGGGAAACCAGTAGTGGAGCGCGCCCAAGTACGCCGTCAGCGAGCCGCCCACCATGATGAAGTGAAAATGCGCGACGACGAAGTAGGTGTCGTGCCAGTGAACATCGAGGCTCATGGTGGCGACCGCCACCCCGGTCATCCCGCCGAAGACGAACAAGAAGAGGAACGCGAACACGTAGGCGAGCGGCGCCTTGAAGGAGATCGAGCCCCTGTACATCGTGCCGACCCACGTGCTCACCTTGATGGCGGAGAAGATCGCGACGAGCATCGACAAGACGCCGAACGCGCCTGCGTCGAACGTCGACATGCCGGCGGTGAACATGTGGTGCCCCCAGGTCAGAAAGCCCACGAAGGCGATCCCGAAGGTCGACACCGCGATGGCCAGGTACGAGAGCGGATTCTTGTGAGAAAACGTCGTGACCAGCTCGGAGACGACGCCCATCGCCGGCAGGATCATGATGTAGACGGCCGGGTGGGAATAGAACCAAAACAGGTGTTGGAAGATCACCGGATCGCCGCCACGGCCCGGATCGAACAACCCCCAGTCGAGCCAGTGGTCCACGGCCACCAGCGCGAGCGTCATCCCGAGCACCGGCGTCGCCAAGACCTGAATGACGCTGGTGCCGTAGATGGCCCAGACGAACAGCGGCATCCGCATCCAGGTCATGCCGCGGGTCCGCAAGGTGTGGACGGTGGTGATGAAGTTGATGCCGGTGATGATCGTCGACCAGCCCAAAATGAACACGCCGACCAACACGGGAACAATCGCCGTCGGCGTCTTCGAGCTGTAGGGCACGTAGAACGTCCAACCCGTATCGGTTCCGCCCAGGAACATCGAAAACAGCGTGACCAGCGCGCCCAGGCAATAAAGGTAGAAGCTTGCCAGGTTCCAGCGTGGAAACGCCAGCTCCCGCGCCCCGATCATGATGGGCAAGAGGAAGTTGCCGAACGCCGTCGGGATCGATGGGATCAGAAAGAGCCACACCATCGTGACCCCGTGCAAGGTGAAGAGCCGGTTGTAGCTGTCGGCGCTCATGAACATCGGACGCGGCGTCAACAGCTCGAGCCGCAGCAAGAGCGCGAAGATGCCGCCGAGCGCCATCATGAGCGCCGTCGCGATCAAGAACAGGACGCCGATGCGCTTGTGGTCGCGGGTGAAGAGCCAGCTTCTCACGCTCCGCTCCTCCAAGTAGCTCGGGCCCGCCGGGTGCGTCATGCCGTCACCGCGCTCCCGCCCTGTCGCCCGACCCGGCATCTCGGCCCGCGCCGTCGCGGTGCGCGGCGGGCAGCCCGCCGTCCTGGGCCACCACGCGGGCCTCGGGCAACCGCACCTCGGGCGAGCGCTGCCCTGGATGCAGGCTCTTGATGAACTGCACGATGGCGGCCGCCTCCGTGTTCTCGAGCGTGCCGAGGTACGTCGGCATCACCGGCTGAAACCCGGCCACGATGTCGGATTGGGGGTCCATCATCGACCGCGTGAGGTAGGCCTCGTCGGCGCGCACGACGTCACCCGACTCGAGCGCGACGCGCTTGCCGAACAAGCCCTGCCAGGTCGGGCCGATGTGCGGCTGACCGTCGATCGTGTGACAAGCGAAGCAACCGTGGGCCGCGGCGAGCCGCTGACCGTGCTCGGCCATGTCCACCTGCTCGACGTCGCCCACTTGGCCGCCTCCGAGCCGCAGGCGCGCCCCCGCGCGCGCGACCGGCTCCGGCTCTTCCCCGTCGAGCCAGCGTTCGTAGAGGTCCGGCGGCAGCACGACGACGCTGGCCGACATCCGCGAATGCTCGGTTCCACAGAACTCGGCGCAGTGCACGTCGTACACGCCGGCGTCACGGGCGTCGAACCAGGTCACGGTGAGCCGTCCCGGCAGGACGTCCCGCTTCAGCCGAAACGCGGGCACGTAGAAGCTGTGGATCACATCGCGCGAGGTCATGATCAGCCGGACCACGCGGCCCTCGGGCACCACCAAGACGCCGATGCTGGCCCGGCCGCTCGGCGAAGCGAACTTCCACATCCACTGCTTGGCGGTGACGTAGACCTCGAGGGCGTCGCCTGCCGGCGGGGTCGCGTACGCGATGTACTGGCGAAACCCGATCACCCACCAGAGCAGAAACAGTGACAGCAGCCCGCCGATGACCAGCCCCTCGAACCATACCGACGCCCGGACCCGCGGGGTCGACAGCGGGCGCCCCTTGCGCCCGTAGCGCAGCAGAAAAACGAGCGCGGCGAAGGCCACGATCGCCGAACCAGCCATCGTGACCAAGATCACGAAGAAGTGCAGCCGGTCGACGGAACGGGCAAACTCCGTCGCTGCCTCTGGCAGGAACAGGAGCTCGCGCATCAGCTCGTCGAAGCTCATCGTCCCCTCCCCGCTGCCCCGCCCCGCGGGCCGGCGTCCTGCCGTTCGTCGAGACGGGTGCCCGTGAACCCGGAGGAGCGGGCGCCGCCGTCGCGCGCCTGCTCGACCAGCCGATCGATGGCGAGGTCGATGGGCACGTGCGCGATGCCTCGCGACTCGTCCACCCAGCCGTAGCTCTCGAGCCGCTGGCGCGCGCCGCGCTCCTGCCGAAGGCCGCGAGCACGCTCCTCGATCTGCCCCTGCTCCAGCCCATCCAACGTCGCGCGTGAACCCAGCGCCGGGGCAGCGGGATCGAGCAGCGTTCCGCGCTCGCTCCGGAGCAGCCCGGCCGCGACCCAGACCGCCGCTCCAAACACCGCGAGCGCCACGCCCCCGATGAGCACGAGCCGCTTGCCCCGGAGGTCCCGCGCCTCCTGCACCACCCTGCCGCTCGCGCTCATGACGCGCTCTCGTAGCCGAGGCCTTCCTCGAGCAAGGGGTCCCCGATCGGGACGGCCGCGCCGTCCCCCGCCCGCCACGCGCCGAACCCGAGCGTCGCGCCGAGCAGCGCCATCAGGGCCAGCGGATCCAACCAGTGCGGCCGCAGGCCTCGCTCGTGGAGCTCCGGCAGCACCAGGTAATACACGTCGACCAGGTGAACGACGACGAGCCAGGCGCTGACCACGAAGAACGGCGCCGCGCGACGCTTCAGCTCACGGGACAACAACGCCAAGAACGGCAAGCCGAAATGCAAGACGATCAGCGCCACCCCGACCCACCCCCAGCCGCCGCTCCAGCGTGGCAGCCACCAAATGGCCTCCAGCGGGAGGTTCGCAAGCCACTGGAGGTTCACGTGCACGTACCCGATGTAGGCCCAGAAGATAACGAACGTGAGCTGCAAGCGTCCCAGGGCGTGGAAGTGACTCGGTCCGATCTCTTCCGGCAGCCAGCGGCGCCGTCGCCCGTGGACGGCGATGCCGCCGAGCAGCCCGAAGGCGGCGACCATCCCACCGGCGAACACGTACACCCCGAACAAGTCCGACCACCATGCCGGCGACAGGGACATCACCCAATCGAACGATGCCAGCGTCACCATCAAGGCGCACACCATCAACCCGACGACGCTGGTGCGGACCATCTTGGTGCGCAACGCCTCGGCGCTGACCTGGTCCTTGGCCGCGTCTTGCCGCAGCGACCACCGCCGCAGAAGCTCGATGAACGCCCCGATCACGACCAGGTACAGGATGCTCCGCCAGGTGAAGAAGCTTCGGTCGAGCCACCACAGCTTCTTCACGACGACGTCCCGAACGTCCCCGGTCAGCGCTTGGGGGCGCGTCCACGGATAGAGCTCCTCCAAGAACACGAGCATCGGCGCGACGGCGGCGACGACCAACGGAAAGGCGCCCACGACGTGCTCACACGAGCGGCGCAGCGGGACGAACCACTTGGCGGAGGCCGAGTTCAAGATCATGAGCACGAACAGCGCGCCGATGATGGTGGTGAAGACCGTCAGATAGGCGAACCAGTAGGAGTGAATGGCCTGCGGCAGATCTCGCACGAACCCGTAGACCAGCCCCGCCGCACCGAAGAGCGCGCTGGCGGCGCCGAACGTCATCAACCTCGACCTCACGGCGCGCTCCTCCTCACTCGATCGGCGAGCGCCGGCGGCAGCTCGTCGATCGGCGTGGCCTGGCTCTGCTGAAGCGCGACGACGTAGGCTGCGACGGCCCAGCGCTCCCCTTCGTCGAGCTGGGTCGCGTAGGCGGGCATGAACCCGTAGCCCTGCTCGATGACCTGGTAGAGGCGCCCGAGCGGCTGGCTCGCGATGCGGGGCTCGTGCAGGGATGGCGGCGGCCGCTGCATGTGCGTGGCCACAACCGTCTCCCCAAACCCCAAGACCCCGTGACAGGCCGCGCAGGTCTGCTCGAACTTGCGGCGGCCCACCCGAAGGAGCTCTCGGGTGAGCGGCAGCGGCAGCTCGGCCTGGGATCCACCGCTCGCCAGCACCCGCGCGGCGGCTCGCTCCGCCGGCGCCCCGTAAGGGACGGTTCCCGCCGGAGGCTCCCGCATCGCCTTGCCGTCAGGAAAAAAGCGGCTCGCTTCGTAGACGTCGTAGCGAGGCTGCTCCCGCATGCGATTGAGATCGGGGTCCAGCCGATGGACCGCCGTCTCGCTCCGGCAGCCCGAAGCCGGGGCGACGGCGATGCAGGCGCCTGCGACCAGCGCCCGCCCCTTCATGGCTCCCCCGCCTCGCCGCCGATCCAGCGCAGGCTGACCGGCTCACTGCCCTCGAGCAGGCGCTCGGCTTCGAGCGCGTCGAACCCCGGGTCCTCGGCTCGGAGCAGGACGAAGAAACGATCGACGCTGGCTCGCCGAAGCTCCGCGACCTGCTCGTACAGCGGCTGGTGCAGCCGTGGCAAGCCAGCCAGCACAAGCCCCCCCACGAACGCCGTCCCACCGGCGAACAGGATGGCGGTCTCGAAGGTGATCGGGACGAACGCCGGCACCGCATGGTTCGGCCGGCCGCCGATGTTCAGCGGGTAGGCGACCGCCTGCGTCCACCACAGGATCAGATAGGCCACGGCCGCCCCCAACACCCCGCACCCGAAGGCGATGTAGGGCAGCGGCGACCGCCTCACCCGAAGCGCCTTCATCACCGGCTCGGCGGCGTAGGGCATCACGGCGTCCACGCCTCGAAAGCCGTGCTCTCGCAAGGCCTCGATGGCCGCGGCCGCCTGCCCCGCGGACTCGAACTCAGCCAGTAGCCCGCGCTGCACCTGGCGCCTCCGCTTGGCGGTTTGGCGCGATCTTCGCGCCGCGTTGCTTCAGCTCGTCGTTCAGCTCCCGAGACTCGGCGATCGGGATGAAGGGGACCCAGCGCAACATGAGCAAGAACAGGAACAGGAAGAAGCTCACGCTGCCCGCCAAGATCGCGCCGTCGACGACGCTCGGCGTGTACTCCTGCCAGCTCGAGGGCAGAAAATCACGCGCCAAGGCCGTCACCACCAGCATGAACCGTTCGAGCCACATCCCGACCTGAACGACCGTCGCGACTCCGAAGAGCGCCCACGGGCTCCGGCGCACCTTCGCGAACCACAGCGGTTGCACCGCGACGATCGTGCAAGCGATGACGAGCCACCACGACCAACCGAGCGCGCCGAAGGGGCGGTACACGTTCCACAGGTAGCGCTCGTATTCGTCACCGGTGTACCAGGCGATGGCGTGCTCGATGACGTAGGCGTAGGCGATGAGCTGCGCCGTCAGGAGGATCATCTTGCCCAAGAGATCGAAGTGGCGCGGCGTGATCACATGCTCCAGGCCGTAGAGACGACGCACGGGCACCGCGAGCTGCACCACCATCGCGAAGCCGCTCAACAAAGCACCGGCCACGAAGTACGGCGGAAAGAGCAGCGAATGCCACCCGGGCAGCACCGCGACCGAGAAGTCCATCCCCACGATGCTGTGCACGCTCAGCACGAGCGGCGTCGCCAGACCGGCGAGCAAGAGCTGCGCCGACGCGTGGTGGCGCCACTGGCGTGGGGTGCCCTGCCAGCCCAGGGCGAACACGCCGTAGACGCGCCGCTTTCCGAGCGACGTCGCGCGGTCCCGGACCGTGGCCAGGTCCGGGATGCAGCCGAGGTAGAAGAACAGCACGGAAATGGTGGCGTAGGTGAACACGGCCGCGACGTCCCACGTCAGCGGGCTCATGAACTGCGGCCAGACCTGAAGCGTGCTCGGGTAGGGCACGAGCCAGTAGAAGAACCAGGGGCGCCCGAGGTGGAGGAGCGGCATCAGCCCGGCCTGCACCAGGGCGAACAGCGTCATGCCCTCCGCGATGCGGTTGATCGACGTCCGCCACTTTTGCTCCAAGAGCAGCAAGATGGCGCTGATGAACGTGCCGGCGTGCCCGATCCCGATCCACCAAACGAAGTTGATGATGGCGAACGCCCAGGCCACCGGCACCTGATTGCCCCAGGCGCCGATCCCGGTGAACACCGTATAAATGACGGCGGCGAAGTAGGCCAGCGTGCCCGCCCCGGCAGCCCAGAAGAGCCAGCGCAGCGCGCGGGGTGGCGTCAAAATAGGCTCGAGCAGGCTATCGGTCAACGCGCCGTTCTGCCAGCTCCCGATCAAGAGCGCGCCGTCCCCGGGCCTCACGTCTCGATCTCCTCGTTCGGGTTGTCGATCCGAGCCAGGTAGCGCGTGCGGGGCCGCGTCCCGATTTCGCTGAGCACGCCGTACGACCGCGGCGATCGCTGCTGCTGCGAGACCTCCGAGCTCGGATCGGAGACGGCGCCGAAGACGATCGCCCCGGTGGGGCAGGCCTGCGCACACGCCGTCACCAGCTCGCCGTCGCGCAGCGAGCGCTCCTGGAGCTTGGCGTCGATTTGAGCGCGTCGAATGCGCTGCACACAATAGGTGCACTTCTCCATCACCCCGCGCGCCCGTACCGTCACGTCCGGGTTGTGAACCAGCGTTCGGACCTGCGACAGGGACCGGTTGAAGTCGAAGTAGTTGAAGCGGCGCACCTTGTAGGGGCAGTTGTTGGAACAGTACCGCGTCCCGACGCAGCGGTTGTAGGTCATCTCGTTCAGGCCGTCGGGGCTGTGCGTCGTCGCGTTCACGGGACAGACGTACTCGCAGGGCGCCTTCTCGCAGTGCTGGCACATCATCGGCTGAAGGCCGACCCTCGGCGCGTGCGACGGCCCCTCGAAGTAGCGATCGACGCGCAGCCACGCCATCTCGCGCCCGAGTCGGACCTGGTCGGCGCCGACCGCCGGGATGTTGTTCTCCACCACACAGGCGATCACGCACGTGCTGCAGCCGGTGCACTTGTTCAAATCGACGGACATGCCCCACTGCGGGACCGACCCCGAGCGGTCGGGCAACAGCGAGCGGGGAGGCTCGTCGTGGGCCTCCGCGAGCTCGGGGTGCCGTCGCCACGCTTGCTGGCTCTTCCGCAGGAAGATCGGTCGTCCGTGCAACCCAGGCTCCTGCTGAGTGGTCGCCAACGGCGCTCGATCGGCGAGCTTTTCCAGCGTCACCGCGGGGACGACCCAGGGCCGCGACGCGCGGCGCAGCGGGTTCACGTCCACGCCCACCCCGCGCGCGACCGACTCCGCGCCGCGCCGGCCGTAGCCCGTCCACATACCGATGGCGTCCGGTGCCTGCCCCGGAACGATCAACGCCGGAGTGTCGACGGCCACGTGACCCCGCTTGATGCGCACTCGATCCCCGTCCTCGACGCCAAGCTCGGCGGCTAGCCGCGGCGCCACCAGCGCGGCGTTGCCCCAGGTGAGCTTCGTGATGGGTTCCGGGAGCTCCTGCAGCCAAATGTTGTTGCCGAGGCTCCCGTCCTCGATCTTCGGATCCGGCAGCAGATTCAGCTCGAGCGCGCGCTCCGTCGGCACCTCGAGCTGGCCGACCGCCGCCTCGACCGCCGCCCAATCGAGCTCCGCGGGTTCGAGCTGGAAGCGCGTCCTGGGCAGCAGCCCGTGCGCCAGCGCCTCCTCGAAGGAGCGCTCGTCCCCCAGACGCTCGGCCCAGTGCCGATGCAACAGCTCGCGCGTCCCGCGCTCGGGAGCGCCGATGAGCACGGACAGCACGTCTTCGACGCTGCGGCCACCAAAGATCGGCCGGATCAGTGGCTGTCGCAGCGAAGCGGTCCCATCGTAGGCTCGCGCGTCTCCCCAGCGCTCCAAGAAATGGAGCGCGGGGACGAACCAGGTCGCCAGGGGCGCGGTCTCGTTCTCGTAGAGCGAGAGCAGCACGCGCTGGCGCGCCTTCGTCACGCGCTCGGCGAAGCGTGCGTCGGGCGTGAGGCTATAGGCGGGGTTGCCCTCGAGCATGAACAAGCTGTCGACCCCTCCAGCGTCGAGCGCCTCGAGCAGGCCGTCGAGATCGTAGGCGCTGCCCCCCGCATCGAAGAGCGCCGACCGCGTGTAGCCAACGGACACGCCCGGGTTGCCGAGCGCGTGATTGATGGCCTGAGCCATCACGTGCACGGCGGGCGGTTGGTGCTCGCCCACGATCACCGGCGCCCGCCCCCGGTGCCTGTTGAGATCACGGGCCGCCGCCTCGAGCCACGGCCGGTGCTCCGTCGCGTGCAGGTGCCGCCGCGCCGCCTGCAGCACCGGCGGCGGAACGACGCCGGCTTGCTCGCCAACGGCCGCGAGCAGCGCTGCGGCGACGTGACCGATCTTGCTGGCGCCGACGGGCAGCCGATGATCCGCGTTCGCGCCGGTGACCGACAGCAGCGACTCGATCGAGTACAACCGGTTCATCTCGGCGCGGGGGTCTTCGATCGCTCGCCCCGCGGCGAAGCCGCGCGACCACGGGACGCTCATCGGCAGCGCGACCAGGAAATTCGCGTCCAGGTCGACCACCCGCCGGGCCTCGTCGAAGCGATGCTGCGGCTCGACCACTCGCCCGAACAGCTGGCGCATCGCCGCCCAGCGAGAGACCGGCGCTCGCCCTGGGTCGAAGAAGATCTTCGCCTCCGGATAGCGGCCTTGCAGCTGCGCCAGCAGCCAGCCCACGAGCGGCGAGCTGGTCGGCTGCAGGAGCAGGCACAGTCCCCTGCCCCGAGCTCGCCTCCACGGCTGTCCGGCGCCGGCCGCGAACGCCGCGACGAACGCCCGCCAGCTCTGCACGTCGGCGCCATGACGGAGAGCCCGAGCTCTGTCGGCGTCGTACAGATTGAACAGGCTGGCCTGCTCCTGAACCAACGTCGCCCCGAGGCTCGCCGGGTGCTCGGGGTGCCCTTCCACCTTGATCGGACGCCCCTCCCGGCTCTCGACCAACACCCCGATGCCGTAGCCAGCGCGCAGCGCGGTCGTGGCGTACAGGCGCGAAACCCCGGGCACGACCTCGGGCGGCCGCCGCACGTACGGGACGATGTGTTCGGGCTCGTCGCAGCCCTCGAGCCCGAGCGCGGCGATGCTGGCAGCGAGCGTGCCCATGAATCGGCGCCGGCTCACGAGCTCGGACGCCGGCACGACGTCGCGCGGGCGCTCGGCGCCGTGTTCCGGGGCCGCGAGCGTCCGGTGGGTGCTGGAAGCCTTCAGCGATGACATCCGGAGCAGTGGGTGGGAGGGTCGATATGGAAGCGAGCTCGGATCTTCCGGCCCGCGATCGCCTGCGGCTCGGGTGGGCGATAGCCCATGGTGGTGGCGTGCTCGGGCGGACGCAGGAACGGCTCTGGATGTCGGTGGCAGTCGAGGCACCAGCCCATCGTCAGCGGCCGCGTCTTGTAGACGGCGGCCATCAAGTCGACCCGTCCATGACAGGTCTCGCAGCCCACCCCTCGGGTCACGTGAACGGCGTGCTCGAAGAACACGAAGTCCGGCAGATCGTGCACGCGGCGCCACGCTATCGGCTGGCCCGAATACCAGCTCCGTCGCAGCGGCTCGAGCTTCGGGCTCTCCGCCCAAACCTGCGCGTGGCATCCCATGCAGGTGGCGGTGTCGGGCACCCCTGCGGCGGGCGATCGCTCCGCATCGTGGTGGCAGTAGAGGCAATCGATGCCGTCGTCGCGCACGTGGTGGCGGTGGTCGAACTGGATCGGTTGCTCGAGGATTTTCCCCAGATCGTCGCTCATCGGGGTTCGCACCCAAGCCATCAGCAGCGCGGGGACGCCGAGCACGCCGCCAAAGAAGACCACGGCCAGCAAACAGCGGAGAGCCGTGTCCGACCAGCTTGGGAATAGCTGCGCCACCAGCTCCTCGTCTTCCGACTATCCGCGCGTCCAGAGGTTCGTACCGATGAGTCGCGCGGACATGACCGCTCGGGGTGCGCACGGTCATCGCGCCTGTCAAGCGCGCCGGCCGACTCGCCAGGGCTGCGCCGCCGCGCGAAGGTTGCCTGTACGCGAACTGCGAGCGTGGCGTCAGCCGCTCGATCGCAGCGCCTTCGCCGCGCTCAGCACCAAGACCCCGAGCGCTGCGCCCGCTCCCACCGCCGCAGCCACCCGGCGCGCGACCGCCACGCCGCGCGGTGGCTCCGGCGGCTTGGCCGCCAGTCGTTCCGGACGGCCACCGTACACGCCGAAGAGCGCCGACTCACGAGCGAGCTTCAACACCTCGGCCGTGTGCAGCGCGCCTCGGTGAAGTCCCGATTGTTCGAGCTGAGTGCGGCAGGAAAATCCGTCCGCGACGATCAGGGCTCGCGGATCGGCGCCGCGGATCGCGGGCAAAAATCCGACCTCCGCGCATTGCATCGAGATCTGATGCTTGCCCTGCTCGAAGCCGAACGAGCCTGCCAGCCCGCAACATCCCCCGGCGGCTTCACGGACCTGCAGGCCCATGCGCTCGAACACCTTCAGCTCGGCGGCAAGCTCGCCGGTCGCCTTGTGGTGACAGTGCCCCCAGACCACCGCCTCGGCCTCGAGCTCCGGCACGTCGACCGCGTCTTTCTCGAGAAAATCCGCGAAATGGTAGGTGTTCGCGGCCAAACGCCGGGCGTCCTCGTCGTGCGGCAAGAGCTTCTGGAGCTCGTCGCGAAAGACGGCCACGCAGCTCGGCTCGAGGCCGACGAGCGGCGTCCCCCGTCGAATTTCGGGCGCGAGCGCGGCGAGGGTGCGCCGGAGGTAGCGCTCGGCGACGCCCAGGAAGCCGTAGTCGTACAGCGGGCGCCCGCAACACACGTGCTGGTCGGGGACGATGACGTGGTAGCCCGCGGCCTCCAGGGCTTCGACGGCGGCCACACCGACTTGAGGGTGGAAGTGATTGTTGAACGTGTCCGGCCACAACACCACCCGCGGACCGTTCCGGTGCTTGCTCCCACCCCGCCCTCGGAACCACGCCTGCAGCGTCCAGGGTGCGAATGCCGGGATCGATCGCTCGGGGGCCATGCCAGCGATGAGCTTGGCGATCCGGGACAGCCCCGGGGTTTGCGTGACCAGGTTCGCGAGCTCGGGAGCCAAGGCCGCGAGCCGCGCCACCTGATCGATGAAGCCGAAGGCGTACATGTGCCGGCGGCGGCGGCGGCGAAGCCCCTGGTAGTGGTGGTACAAGAACTCGGCCTTGTAGCTCGGCATGTCCACCTGGACCGGGCATTCTGACGTGCAGCCCTTGCACGCCAGGCAGAGGTCGAGCGCCTCGTACACCTCCTTGCTCTGCCACCCGTCCTTCACCACCTCGCCCTGGAGCATCTCGAACAGCAGCCGCGCCCGGCCGCGGGTCGCGTGCTTCTCTTCGCGCGTCACCATGTAGCTCGGGCACATGACGCCAGGGGCGTCGAGCTGGCGGCATTTGCCGACGCCGACACAACGCACGGTCGCGTGCGCAAAGTCACCGTGGTCGTCGGCGTACGCGAACTTCACGGCAGGCCGGGGCGGATCGTAGCTTGCGCCAAGCCTCAGGTTCTCGTCGACCCGATAGGGATCCACCACCTTGCCCGGGTTCATCTTCCCGCGCGGGTCCCAGATGCGCTTGAACTCGCGCATCGCGGCCACCAGCTCGTGGCCGTACTGTTTGTGCAAAAACTCCGCCCGCTGCTGCCCATCGCCGTGCTCGCCGGACAGCGATCCGCCGTAGGAGCAGACGAGGTCCGACGCAGCGTCGAGGAACTGTCGATAGCGCCGGATGCCCTGAGCGCTCCGCAGGTCGAAGGAGATGCGCGAGTGGATGCAGCCCTGTCCGAGGTGGCCGTAGATCGCGCCCTTGAGACCGAACTTGGCGTACAGGCGCTTCAGATCCCGCACGTAGGCGCCCACGTCCTTGGGGGCGACCGCGGAGTCCTCCCAACCGGGCCAGTGATCTTCGCCGCTCGGCGGGAACGCCGTCGCGCCCAGACCGCCCTCCCGAATTCGCCACAGCGCCTCGGCGTGTCCCCCGTGCTCCGCCCCTTCGTGAACCACCACCCGCCCCGGGTCGAAGCCCTTTTCCTCGACGATCCACCGACGAAACCGCTGGGAGATCTCGCGCGCCTCCTCGATCTGGTCGGCGCCAAACTGGATCAACAGCCAGGCGTCCCCGCCGGCGCGCGGCAGCAGGTGCACGCCCTGCCGCTGCATCTGTTCGATCACTTGTCCGGTGAGAAGCTCGCGATCGATGCCTTCCAACCCGATGGGCTTCCACTCCATCAGCTCGGCGACCCCGTCGCCGGCGTGCCCCATGTCGTCGTAGCCGACGACGACCGTCACCCGGTGCAGCATCGCGGGGGTCAACATCAGCGTGGCGTCGAGCGCCGTCACGCACGTGCCCTCCGTCCCCACGAGCGCCCGGGCCACGTTGAAGCCGCGCTCGGGCAACAGCTCATCGAGGTTGTAACCGGAGACGCGCCGTGGAAGCTCGTTCACGGAGCGAAAGCGGGCGCGGATCCGGTCTGCGTAGCGATCCCGCAAGGCGCGCAGGCGGGCGTAGATTTCGCCTTTCCGGCCACCCTGGCGGATGATCCGCTCGAGATCCGCCTCCTCTCCGATGCCGACGCGGAAGCGCGCTCCGTCATAGGTCAGGACTTCCAGCGAGTGAACGTTGTCGGAGGTGCGAGGACCAGAGCCGTAGTGCTGCGCCTGCACCGAATGCACGCCGCAGGAGTTATTGCCAACATTGCCGCCGATCGTGCAATAGGCGTGCGTCGACGGATCGGGGCCGAAGACCAGGCCCACCCGGCCGGCCTTCTCGTTGACCTTCTGGTTGACGGCGCCCATCTGCACCGTCACCAGGCGCCGGGTGACGTCTGGATCTCCAATTCGGGTCAAGAACTTGGAGTGGTCGATCACGACCGCGAAGTTCACCGTCTCCCCGGAGAGGCTCGTGCCGGCACCGCGGCTCACGATGGGCGCGCCATACTGGCTGCAGATGCGATGCGCCGCGACGACGTCCTCGACGCTCTTCGGAACCACGACCCCGATCGGGACCTGCCGGAAGTTGGACGCATCGGTGGCGTAGAGCCCGCGGCTCCCTCGGTCGAAGCGCACCTCCCCTTCGAGCGCGCGGGCGAGATCGCGCTGGAGCGCGCGCACGTCCACGCCATCGCCAGCGTCGCGGGCTGGCCGTCGCCCCGCAGCTCGGCCCTCGATGACCGGGAGCGTTCGGCGCCCGCGCGCCTGGCTCGCGAGCGTCACCGGGCCTCCAGCTGCGCGGCAGCGCGATGGACGAGGTACGGCTCGGCGTCGCTCCGCTTGAGCTCGAGCCCGAGCCCGGGGCGCCCCGGGTCCGGGTGCAAGCGGCCACCGATCGGGCAGAGGACGCCGTCGAAGAACCGCTGCTCGATGCGCACGTGGTCGTGAAAGTATTCGAGGTGGCGCAGCCGTTCGACGGCGCAGAACGCGTGCGCCGAGAGGGCGGGAGCGCAGTGCGCGGAGACGTCGATGTGGTGGGCCGAGCAGAGCGCCGAGACCTGGCGAAGCCCGGTGATGCCGCCGCAGCGGGTGACGTCGGGCTGCAGGCAGTCCACGGCCTCCGCTTGCAGCAGGTCGTTGAAATCCCGCAGCACCGACCCGTACTCCCCCGCGGTGATCTCGAGCCCCGCCGGGCCTCGTTCCCGGAGCCACCGCAGCCCAACCCGGTCATCGGACGACAACGCTTCCTCCAGCCAAACGACCTGCCAGTCTTCACGCAGCCGCCTGGCCCAGTAGAGCGCCTGCTTGCGGCTCAAGGCGCCGTTGGAGTCGGTGAGCAGCAGCGTCGCATCTCCGATGGCCGCTCGGCAGCGCGTCAAGCGTTCCGGATCGCGATCGGGGTCGCGCGAGATCTTGATCTTGATCCGGGGGATCCCCTGCTCGACCCACCCCGACACCTGGGAGACGAGCCGCTCGACCGGGTAGTTGCAGAAGCCACCCGAGGCATAGACGGCCGCGCTGTCGTGGAACGGGTCGAGCGCCTTGAAGAGCGGGAGTCCAAGCAGCTTCGCCTTGAGATCCCAGAGCGCCACGTCCACGGCCGACAGCGCCATGAAGCCCGCGCCGGGCTGCCCCACGTTGCGCAGCTGATCGACCATGCGACGCCAGATCGACGCGACGCAGAGCGGATCGGAGCCCAGCACCGCGGGCTCGAGCGTCGACTCGATGAGGCTCGCCACCGACGCATCGGCATAGGTGTAGCCGAGACCCGCGACGCCGCCCGCTCGCACCTCGACCAGGACCATGGTCGTCGAAGCCCACTCCAACGTGCCGTCCGACTCTTTGCCATCGGGACCGTCCGTCGGCACACGGTACGCGCTGACGGCGAGGCGATCGACGCGGAGGTCCGACGCCTGCTCGAAGGAGAAGCGCCTATCGCGCTCGGAGGTGTCGCTGCTGCTCGACAATGCAATCACGCCCGGAAAGCCGCCGACCCTCGGGCCCGCGGACCCATGAGCGTCGATCATTGCAGGAGGTCGTCACTCCACGGCCGCGGGTCAACGTGTGGCAAAGGGCCACGGACGCTACTTGTCCGAGACGACGAACGGGATCGACAGCCTGACCGCCTCCCGCTCCCCGCGCGGGTCGACCAGGCGCACCGTGAACGCGACCTCCTGGTTTTCGTCGGTGATCTTCTCGAAGTACACGAAGCCCTCGACGCGCCCACCCGCCCTCAGCACCCCCTCGGGGAGCGCGCGGCGGAGCATCTCCGGGGTCGGCAACTCGACGGTGTTCCAGCGCCGGTAGTAGGTGCCGTAGTAGAACGGATCGTAAGCGAAGGGGCCGGTGAAGGGACTCATCCCGGGATAGACCGGCCCGTAGAACGGCGCCGGCTCGAAGCCGTCGTAGCCGTAGTAGGGGCTGATAGGTGCGTAATCCCGCGCCACGGTCGGGACCTCGCCCTCGATCTCGAACGGCGGCAGCGCGTGATAGCGCGCGCCGTCGGCGGCAACCAGCAGCATGTCCTCGTAGCGGATCGCCACGGGCTCCGCGCCGTTGTTGTCGATGATCACGCGCACTGGCGTGACCGCCTGCCCGATCAACGCTTCGTCGCTCCAGGCCTCGGTCTGCGCGATGATCTCGACGCTCCCGGCCTGCGCCCGGGCAGCATCCTCCATCCCCGCGACGCGGCTCGCCGTCTTGGCGGGCTCGAGCTTGTTCTCCGCCACACAGGCGCAGGCCAAGCCCGCGCCAAGGATGCAAGAAAGTCCGAGCTTCATCCTCACTTCTCCTGCGGCTCGCCCCTGAGGCTCCGGACCCCAAGGGTTGCTCCGACCCCCCGCGAAAGACAGCAGGCGGCGTGCCAACCTCTCACGGGCCACGCCGATCTCGCGCCAGCAAATGCCCCGATGCTTCGGGAGCTCCAGCCCCGGCAGCTAGGGTTGTCTCGTAGACGTGCGGTTCCCGCGCCGTCGCTCAGCGGGTCGCCGCCCGCGGATAGCCGTCCGGGTGATCGCGGAACCAGCGCCAGGCGCTGCCGATGATCTCCTCGATGTCACGCCGCCCCGCGCGCCACCCGAGCTCGCGTTCGATGCGGCTCGCGTCGGCGTAGAGCTCCGGTGGATCTCCCGCCCGGCGCGGGCCGCGCTCGATCTCGAACGGACGATCCACGACGGCCCGGGCGGCCTCCAGGATCTGTCGCACGCTGTAGCCCTGCCCGATGCCAAGGTTGTAGACCCGCGCATCCCCCGGCTCGAGCCGCTGCATGACCAAGAGGTGCGCGTCGACCAGGTCCTCGACGTGGATGTAGTCGCGCACGCAGGTGCCGTCAGGTGTGGGGTAGTCCTCGCCGAAGATGGTGACCGCGCGCCGCCGCCCGAGCGCGGCCTGCAAGATGACGGGGATCAAGTGCGTCTCCGGCTCATGATGCTCCCCGAGCGATCCATCCGCGGCGGCGCCCGCGACGTTGAAATAGCGCAGGGCGGCGAACGCGAAGGTCCGATCCGCCGCGCCCTGATCGATGAGCATCCGCTCGGAGAACAGCTTGGACCACCCGTAGGGGTTGATCGGCTGCTGCGGCATGGACTCGACGATCGGCACCGACGGCGGCTCACCATAGGTCGCGCAGGTCGAGCTGAAGACGACGCGGTGCACGCCGGCTGCCTGCATCGCGCGCAGCAAGCTCAGCGTGCCCGCCGTGTTGTTCTGGTAGTAAAGGAGCGGCTGCTCCACTGACTCGCCCACGTAGGCCAGCGCGGCGAAGTGCAGCACGCAATCGATCCTTTCCTCTCGCAGCACCGAGGTGAGCTCGTCGGTCTGACGAACGTCGAGCTCATACAGCCGAACGTCCCGGGGCACGGCCGCCCGGTGCCCGCGGCTCAAGTTGTCGACGACCACCGGCGCATGCCCCCGCTCCCGCAGGGCTTTGACCGCGTGCGACCCGATGTAGCCGGCCCCGCCGGTGACCAAAACTCGCATGGATCCAGGCTTAACATGACCCGAGGGTCTCCGGCGCGGGGTCTCGAGCACGTTCGGCGGGTTCTGGCCGAATTTTGGCCTCGAGGGGTCTCCTCCTCCTCCTCCCCCCCCCAGAACCCCGGCGCCCCCGCCCCGCGGCCCCCCCGCCCCG
>JAEZYZ010000084.1 GCA_023418705.1 Pseudomonadota bacterium
GGGACGCCGGCCGAGCCGCCGCGGGGGCCGGGCGGCGTCGACCGCCCGGCCCGCCGGCGCGCGCGCGAGCTCGCGCGCGAGGACCCGCCGCCCGAGGTGCCCGCGCCGGCCCACAGCCGCTTCGTGCTCGCCCGCTCCTTCGTCTATCCCGATCCGGAGCTGCAGCTCGAGGGACTCCTGCAGCTGCGCGATGCCCGCGGACGGATCAGCGATGGGGCGCCGTCGGAGCTCGAGCTGCGGGTCGAAGGGGGCCAGCTCGTCGGGCCGCTCCGACGCGCGGCTCCCGGGCTCTACGGCTTCGCGATCGCGGCCCGCGAACGCAGCGGAGGCTCGGAGCTCCGGCTGTCGCTCTGGCACCGTGGCGCGTTGCTGCTCCGGCGAACGGTCCCCATCGCGGTGGACCCGCATCTGGTGAGCGACGAGGTCGCCGCGCGCGGCGGCTGCCAGGTCGGCGCTGGCCCAAGCCGAACCCCGGCGTGGATCGCCGCGGCGCTGTTCGGGCTGACGTTCGTTGGGCGGCGCCGCCGGCGTCAGAGCTTGGCCAGGTACAACGTGTAGGCGTGCGGCTCGAACGGGGCCACGTCTGGATCGAACGGGTGCGCCAGATCCACGCCACCCAGGTTGGTCCCGACGATCAACAGCGCCGCAGCGCCAGCGAGCTCACCGATGCGCTGCTCGACCTCGGTGGCCTTCTCCCGGAACGGCAAGGACAGCCGCGACAGCTCCCGTCCGTCGCGGTCGAGCTTGACGACCTCCCAGCGAAAGGCGACCGGCGGCTCCCAATGGGCCCGCATCCCGAGCGTCGTTTCTTGGGTGATGACCCCGTCGAGCGGCACCCACACGAAGCTCGCGCCCCCGGGTTCGACCGGGCGCGTCGCGGCGACGCGCCGGGGCAGCGACGAGAGCGGGAGCGTCCAGTCCACCCGGGCCCGCGCGAGCGGTCCGGCGAAGCCGAGCTCCGGCAGCGCCGGCTGGCCCCTGCCCCCGAGCAGCCCGCGGCTCACGGCAAAATCACCCAACAGGCCGGAGAGCTTGCCCCGATCATCGTCGAGCGTGCGCCGCAGCACGTCGAACACGTCCGGTTCGTTGTGCCAGAGCCAGGCGCCGGGCGGCGTCTGGTTGGCGGCGAGCGCGATCAGCCCGGTGCTCAGCGTGCCCGCTCCCCCGCTGCCCCGCCGGCGGTCCAGGTACTCGAGCAGCAGCGCGGCGCCCTCGGAGCTGCGCGTCCGCTCCCGGGTCGCGATCGCGCGCTCGGGGTGGGCTTGCACGTCGGCGACCGCGGCGAGGTCCAAGTCGTCCGGTCTGCCCACGGCCCACCAGAGGTGGGTGGCGTAGGCGCGGCGCAAATGCGGCGTGACGCCTGCGTCCAGGCGCAGCGCGATGAGCTCGCCGAGGCAGGTCGTCGCCGCGCGCTCGAGCGCCCCGGCGCCGCCGTAGACACAAAACCCGCTCTGGCGATCGAAGCCGCCGAGCCGCCGAGCGTCGCCGAACACGCTGAGCCCGCGGCCCTCCGCGTCGCTCAGATAGAGATCCAGGGCGGGGGAGCCGCCGTCGCGATCGAGCAGCGGCACGGGCAGCTCGAGCCCCAGCACCAGATCGTCGTAGGCCCGTTCGAGCGCCGAAAGGGCCCGCAGGCCGAGCGCCGCGTCGGCCGACCTCGCCTGATGGACGCACACGGGGCGTGACGGTGAGCAGGCCCCGGGTTGATCCATCACCGGGCGCTCGGCCGCCGGCCAGATCCGGGCGCCCTTGGGCAGCCGGGGATCGACCCGCACCGGCGCCTCCTCGGTCTGGCCACCGCCGCCGAGGAGCAAAGACCCCTGCTCCCCTGCGGCCGCGCCCGCGGTGGCCCAGCAGAGCAGGGCGCCGAGCACGCTGGCGCCGATCCGCGCACGCTGTCGCAGGCGGGTCACACGGCGGATCACACGGAGGTAGAGGGGCTGCATCCCGGAGAGGCGGGCGAGCTGTGGGCCCAATCACCTGTCGGTGTCGATGAGCCCTGGCGCTCTATTTGACAGGTTTGCGACCAAGAGCCCTATACTGGCGGGCAACGTTCGGACTTCGGTCCGAAATCGACCGAGGTATCATGGCACACGAGCGCTTCGATCCCGCGCGCGCCGTACGGTTCGACCTCAATCAAGGCGTCGTTCGGCTGAAAGATTCCGTCGAACATTTGCTGGTCCCGGTGGATGCCCTGACCGAGCTCTGGCAAGGCGCTGGCGACGAGGCGGTGCGGCAATTCGGCCACCGCCTCGGCACGGAGGCGGCGCGCCGCGCCCTGGAGGGCTTCGCCGGCGACATCACAGAGGCGAGCCCGGAGCAAGTTCTGGAGCACCTGGGCGGCCACTTGGCGCTGCTCGGGCTCGGCTCCCTGGATTTCGAGCGCTGGGGCAAGGTGTTGCTCGCGGTCGTCGAGCACTCGCCGCTGCCGCCGACCGCCGGGGCTCTGCT
Organism: Pseudomonadota bacterium; assembly: GCA_023418705.1. GTDB lineage: Bacteria > Myxococcota_A > Polyangia > Polyangiales > Polyangiaceae > JAEZYZ01. The sequence goes on from JAEZYZ010000084.1 coordinate 2,452, forward strand.
CGTGGCGGTGGTCGAGGCCGCGCTGCAGCGCACGGCCTCCCGCGACGTGCGGGTGGTGCCGCTCGGTGACGAGGGCGGGCGGCAGCGCCTGCTCGTGCTCGCTCCCGCCGCCGCCGAGAAAGCCAGCGGACTGCTCGCAGAGGGCGTGGCGGCGGACACGGTGATCGCACGGCTGAACGCCAGCACGACGGCGGGTGACGCATGATGGTGCAAGACAGGATCGCTCGATTGCAGGGACTGCTCGCTCGCGTGCAGCGCAACGCGGCCGTTCCCCGTCCGGCGCGCGCCCCCCCCGGCGCGGCGCCCCCGCCCCC
>JAEZYZ010000111.1 GCA_023418705.1 Pseudomonadota bacterium
GTCTGGCTCCGGCTCCGGGGCTTCGGGGACGCGTTCGTTCAGGGCCGGCAGCTCCTGCCGAGTGGGTGCCTTGGCGGCGATCGGCGCGTCGGCCACGGCGGGCTCGGGGGTCTCCGGGGCCGCGCGCTCCGCCCCGCTCGGGGAGGGCTCGGGCGAGCCGCCGCCCGGGGCCGTACCGGCGCCGGGCGCGGGCATTTCGACCACGATGTCGACGGTCGCCGCCGCAGGCGGCGCACTTGTCAGCGCCGCGTGTTGCAAAGAAAATCCAGGGAAAAATAGGCCGGCGTGGAGCAGCAGCGCGGCGAGCGCGCAGGTCCCCTCACGACCTGGGGTCAGGAGCGTCGGGGCGCGCGCGGAGCTCGGCATGGACGCAGGGCTCCATGTCGCGCCATCCCGGCAACGATCGCCGCAAACCGATCGGCCCGGGTCAGAAGGGCCCGGCGCGCGCCACGCTCAGGCGAGCAGCTCCGAGAGCCGCCCGGTGTTCAGGCTGGGATCGCCGAAATCGTCCAGGGGCTCGCCCGCCGCGTTGCGCACGCCAACGGCGCTGCCAAGCGTGTTGAGCAGCTGGTTGTGGTTGGGGGCGCTGTCGCCGTCGGAGACCTCGAGATACTGCCCCTGCTGCAAAAAACCGCCCGCGCTGCCCGCGATCACGGTTGGAATGTTGCGGCGCGAGTGGCCCGGCCCGTTGCCATTGTCGTTGTACCAAAGGGCGATGCCAGCATCGAGCAGCGAGCCGCCGTTCGGCAGCTGGTAGGCGTCCAGTCGATCGAGCAAGTAGCGGAACATCTGGCCGAAGTAGCGATCGATGTAGTGATGTTGCAGATCCGCGCCCGCGATGATCTCGCCGTCGCTGCCGTGCGATAGCCGGCGGTGCGAGATGTAGTGGTAGTTCTCCATCCGGTCGCCGGTCTCGGGATTGAGGTAGCGGGTCGCGGCGTCGTTGCCGTTGCCGACCTGGATGGCCACGCTGCGCGTGAAGCCGCACGCGATCGCCAGCGCCGCCACGTCCATGTGCAGCTTGACGGTCGTGATGATGTCTTCGCCGTTGTTGCTGTCGAAGACGGAGCTGCCGGTCTCGAGGATGCTTCGCTGATCTTCTTCGAACCGGCAGGCGAGCGCCACCTCGGTCTCGCGGATGGAGTCGAAGTGCAGCTCGAGGCGTTCCCGGTCCGAGCTGCTGAGCTTGGGGCTGCTCATCAGCCGCTCCAGCTGCCCGCGCACCAGGTCGTTGACGCTCTTCTGTCGCGTCTTGACCTGCGCCGCCTCTTCGGGAGAGAGGCCCGTGCCGTCGCCGACGATGCTCTCGTACGCGCCCCAGGGGTTGCGCTGCGCTGCGCGCCGCTGCCCCGACCCGCGGTAGGAGATGCAGGCGCCCCCGAGCCAGCCGCCGTTCGGACCCGCGTAGAGGAACAGCGAATCCCGCCCGTCCGGGTTGAGCTCCCGCCCGATGCGGTGGTCGATGGACTCCCCCGCCGCTTCCGAGTCGCCGCCGGCCTCTTCGACCGTGGGCCCTCGCGCCGTGAGCCCCTGCAGCGCACCGCGCGCGTGGCCGTCGCCGTAGTTGAAGTCCATCATGTTGACGTTCTTCACGATGAGCAGCCGCGGGGCGTACGCGGACAGCTCGTCGACGGCGCGGCCCGCCATCGTGGCCTCGGTGAGCGGGCCGAGCTCGGTCGGCCAGAACCGCTCGGGCTCCTCGCCGACCTCGGTGTCCTGCCGGCACGCGACGCCGCTCGCCTGACGGAAGAAGACCGCGAACGACGTGCTCGCGTCGGCTGCCCGAGCGCCGGTCGAGGAGAGGCTCTCGAGCACCGGCAGGGCCAACGCGGCGCCGCCGAGACCCTTGAGCACGGTGCGGCGAGAAACTTTCACGGCAACTCCTCCACGCTGCGCGTCGTGAACGCTTGCGTCGTCACGAGCGCCACGATGAGATCCTTGATCGACAGATCTTCCGCCGCCGAGCGGGCACCGAGCCGCTCGATCAGGCCCGCGTCGTTCTTGCTGCGGGCGCGACCGTACGCGAACTCGAGCCAGTGCTTGGCGTAGCACTCGTGCACCTGCGGGGAAGCCGCGAGCGCGGTCGCGAGCTCCAGCGCATCTTCGACCGCCACCGGCTCGGCGCCGATCAGCGGCTCGGCCGCCGTATCGACCGGGTGCCCGTTGTCCTCCGTGCGGTAGGCGCCGACGGCATCGTAGCTCTCGAACGGAAACCCGAGAGGGTTGATGAGGGTCGCGTGGCAGTTGGCGCAGGAAGTGCCCGGCGTCTCCGTGTGTTGAGCCACGGTCTCGCGGTTGGTGCGGCCTTCGGGGGCCGGCAGCGGCGGGATCTCACCCGGCGGGACGCCGAGCGGGGCGCACAGGACGCGCTTGGCGACGAACACACCCCGGTGGATGGGATCCGGATCCACGCTGGTGGCGTGCGCGGCCAAGAAACCGATCTGGGTCAGGAGGCCGCGACGTTCGGCAGGGTCGAGCTCGACCGGCACGAACTCTTCGCCGTAGTCGCCGGACAGCCCGTAGAGGCTCGCGAGGTCTTGATTGACGAACGAGCGGGTGCTCGTCAAGAGCGCGCCGAGGCCCGCGTCGGCGTCGAGCACCAGGTCTTTGACGAAGAGCTCCGTCTCGCGCGCGGCGAGCGCGCCGAGCTCGGCCGGAGCGTCCGGGTAGAAGGTCGACGACGGTTGGATCGCGGCGTAGCGCTCGAGCTCGAGCAGCTGCTCGTGGAAGTGGAGGATGGTCTCTTCGGCCCGGGGATCGTCGAGCAGCCGGCGCGCGTGCTCCGCCAGCCCGTCCGTGCGCAAAAGATCGCCCGCAGCGGCGGCGCCGAGCAAGGCTTCGTCCGGCATCGTGTTCCAGAGCATGTACGACAAGCGGGACGCGACCTCGTAGCCGTCGAGCGGGATGACGTCGCCCGCGGCGTCGGTGCTGCTCTCGATGCGATAGACGAAGTGGGGGGACTGCAAGAACGCCTCGATCAAGAGGCGGATGCCGCCGTCGAAGTCGCTCATCCCGGTGTAGACGCCCGGGGCCGCGCGGTACAAATCGAGGTACTCTTCGGTCTGCTCTTCGGTGAGCGGGCGGCGATGCACGCGGCGCCCAAACTCGACGACGAAGGCGCGCGCCTGAGCTTCGTCCGCGTCGCCGGCGGGGAGCAACCGCTCGAGCATCGCCCGGTCGCCCGTTACCCGTGCGGCCACATCGGCCGCCGCGCGCTGGTAGCTCTTCCAGAGCACCTCGTCGACCGACAGCGCGGTGGCGTCGTTGTCGAACAGGAAGCCCTGCTGCGCCGGATCGGAGCGAAACGACGCGGCCTGCTCGAAGGTGCCGGGTGCGGCTTCGAACAGGTCGTGGATCGTCCGCTCCCACTGCAGATGCGTGAGCCGCGCGACCCTCGGGCTCGGTGACGGCAAATCCGGGGAGCCTGCGGGAGCCGCCCCACTGCCGCTTCCGCCGGCTGCCGTGCTCGCCCCGGCGCCGCCGTTGCCCTCGTTCGGCGTGTCGATCTCACCCGAGCAGGCGAGCGAAAGCGCCGCTGCCGCAGCGCCGACCGCCAGCGTCCTCAAGAGGCGCGCCGATCGGCAGTGCGTTTCGAGGTCCCAAAGTGGTTGCATGTATGAACGCGCCGTCCGAAGTGCGGGCGCGAAATGACGAGCGCCCGAGAGGCCTCCTTGTCAGTGGTGCAGGACGGCCATCTCGGGCGGAAGAAAATGCTCCGAGGTGCTCCCTCGAAGCGTTTGCGGTCACGAGACCCGAGCGAGCGCTCGCGTGAGCGCTCGCTCGGGGTGGGTGCGGCGCTTACTTGGTGCCGAAGCTGAAGCCAGCTTTCGCGCTGCCGCTCGCTCCTGTCTTCGCGGCGCCGCTGGTGTTTACCTTCGGCGGCGTCACGTTGACCTTCGGCGCGGCGACCTTTGCGCTCGCCTTGACCTCGGGCGCCTTCAGCTTGGCGTTGGCGGCGAGCTTGGCGTCGGCGGCCGCCTTCGCGGCGGCGTTCGCCTTGGCGTTCAAGTCGGCCTTCGCCTTCACGTCAGCGCCCGCCTTGGCCTGGAGCTTGGCGTCGGCGCCCGCTTTCGCGTCGAGCGCAAGCGACGGCACGAGCCCCACGGCGAGCTTGCCGTCCGCCTTCAGCAAGAGCTGCAGCGGCGCCGCGTTCAAGTCGAGCTTGCCGTCGAGCTTGGCGCGGTAGCTCGCGCTCGGCGCGTGCCACGTCAGCGCCAGGATCTGCCCAGCGCCGCCGCGCAGCTTCAAATCCAGATCGCCTTTCGCGTGCGCCTTGCCAGAGGCGTCCATCACGAACGCCGAGACGAAGCCGCCGTCGGCGACCAGCTCCGCGCTGAAGCCGCCCGCGACGACCAGCTTGCCGCCGTGCTGGGCCTGTGCGGCGAACGCGAACTCGGCGAGCCGCCCAGTGTCCGCTTGGATCTGGAGCTCGATCGGGCCCGGGCGCAGCTCCGCGGAGGCTTTGCCCTCGAACACGGACTTGGCCGGGTTGAGCTTCAGGGTGATCGGCGCCGCCGCGCCGGCGAGCGTCAGCTTGACGTCGCCGTCGAGCTCGCCCTCGATCTTTTGCGCTTGGGCGTCGCGGATGAGCAGCTGTGCGTTGCCGTCGGCGTCGACGAGCAGCTCACCGCTGTGATCGCCGGCGACCACCACGGCTCCGCCGAGCTCCGGCGCGGCCAAGAGCGCGTAGCGCTCGAGCTTGGCGGTGTGCGCCTTGCCGTCGAGCGTGAGCGAGATGTCGACGGGTGCGGGCGTGAGCGCGACGTCGGCCTTGGCATCTGCCGCGAAGCGGGCACGCTCGGCGTCCCAGGCGAGCTCGATCGGGACCTTCGCGTCGCCGGTGCCCTGCGCGGTCAGGCTGAGCTTGGCGCCGGCACTGGCTGGCGCGGCCTGCCCCTTGGCGTCGAACAGCCAGGCTTCGGCGGCGCCGTTCTGGAACAAACGCAGCTCCAGCTGGTGATCGGCGATGGCGACGACGCTGCCGCCCATCTGGGCCTTGGCGGACGCCTTGACCTCGGCCTTCGCTTCAGCGCCCGCCTTCGCCTCGGCGGCGGGAGCGGCGGGGGTTTCAGCCTGTGGCGCGGTCGACGGGGCCTCGGCGGAGTCGCAAAACTTCGCCAGGCTCGTCGACAACAACGCGACACCCAGAACTACGAAACGCATGGGTTACCTCCTCGACACGACTATACCGGCTGCTTCGCGGGCGCTGTCGAGGGGATGGAAGCGTGAAAGATTCCGCACGAGCTGGTACGGGAATGGTTTCCGGGACTTGAGGCGTGTCAGCCCACGGGCCTTTCGATGCCACGCCAAAGATCGTGTGCAGCATCGACGCAGGTTTGTGCTGGCGATGCTGGATCGAGGTCGCGACCAATCCCGATCGGCCGGCGCGTGCGCGGGCCGATCGGGAGAACGCGTCGACGAGAGCTGCCGAGCGCTCAGCGCGGAGCGGCTTTGCCCTTCGCGGCGCCCTGCTTGGGGCCGCCCTTGCGGTGTTTGCCGGCCCAGAGCTCGCCGCGCTCGATGCTCCCGTTCGAGTTGCGATCGAGCTTGGCAAACAGCCGGTCCGTCACTTGAGTGAGCTCGGCGCGGCTGAGCGAGCCGTTGCCGTCGGTATCGGCGCGCTGGAGCTTCTTTTGCAAGAACTTGCCGGGGCCCTTGCCCGGGGGGCTGGTGAACTCCTGCTTGGTGATCTTGCCGTCGCGGTTGGCGTCCAGGCGGGTGAAGAATTTGTCAGGCATCTTGCCGGCTTCGGCTTTGCTGATGGCGCCGTCGCCGTTCTTGTCGAGCTTTGCGAACCGCTCGGCCTGGCGCTGGGCCCGCTGTTGACTCAGAAAGGCTTCCAGCTCGGACGTCGAGAGCTGACCGTTCTTGTTGGTGTCGGCCTGGGCGAAGATCCGACCGATCGCCGTGGAGGCTTCGGCCTTGGTGATCGTTCCGTCCTGATTGGCGTCGAGCTCCGAGAACAGCGCGCCTTTCATGCCGTGCCCGCCGGCCTTGCCCGGCCCTGCCACCGCCGCCGTCGCCGCGAGCGATACCAACGCGACCAAAGCTCCCACTACGGTTTTTCTCATGATCGTTCCTCGGTGTTGGAAGGAAGCGCCACCCGGTCCTGCCGGGGGCGCGTTTCATGGGGCATGAGCGCCGTGGGGCGCAACGCCGTTAAAGGTCGCGGCCGGCTGCGTGGCCAGAACGGACAAGGCCCGGCACGCGAACGCGCCGGGCCTGTCCTGTCCCTTGCGAACAGGGGGCTCAGAGGGCTTCGAGGAACGCCCGCAGATCGGCGATCTGCTGCGCGTTGAAGCCGATGTTGAAGCGCCGATCGTAAAACTGGATGACCTCCGTCAACGTGTCGGCGGCGCCGTTGTGGAAGTAGGGAGCGCGAGCGCTCAGCGCGCGCAGCGTCGGACCCTTTTGCTTGTTCAGGTCCGCGAACTGGCCGGTGAGGATGGCCCGGCCGAGGTCGGTCGTCTCCTCGGATTGGCCGGTCACGCGCGAGGTGACGCGGAACACCGGCAGCACGTTGTCGCTCTCGGACGGGCGCGAAATGCCGATATCGAGCGGCAGGATGTCGGTGTGATTGCCGACGTTCGGGTGCGAGTGACAGGTCGTGCAGGTGCCGACCAACGTCGCGACGCCGAGCACGTCGTTCACGCCGCGGACGCCCCGGATCCGGATCGGGTGGGTGTTGAAGATCTGCTGGCCGCGTGCGATGGACGCGCGCCGCGCGTTGGACGAGCCCGCCCAGGCATTGAACACGGTCATCGCGTTCGGGTTGAAGGCCGTTCCGAACGGGTTGCCGCCGTGCGAGTCGTTGATGCCGAAGAAGGTGTTCTGCGTCCGGAGCGCCTCCGGGCCGCCGGTGGCGCCCGCGGCGCTCAACGAGCCGGCGACGTTGTCGTTCACCTGTGCGACGACCAGGTTCATCTGAAAGTCGACCATCGCGAGCCGGTCGGCGTCGCTCACGATGTCGACCGCTTCGGCGTGACCGAGGGTCGCGTTGTTCGACTGCGTCAGCATGTTGATGAAGACGGGCGAGTCGGGCTCCCAGGACTGCACGCCATTCCCGTCGCTGTCCAACGGGTTCGAGGGGACAGGGTTGACCGTCGCCTCGCGGCCGTCCCACATCACGGCGCTGATGAAGCGGGTGTTCGCCGACAGCAGCGGTCGCCGGTAAAACGACAGCTCCGTGGTGGCGCTCGGAGGGATGTTGGTGTTTTGGGGCGGGTTGGCGCCGGCGCTCGCGTAAGGGTTCAGCACCACCTTGACGTCGAAGTCGCGGTTCGCTGGCAGATTGAAGAACACCCGGATCAGGCCCTTGGTGCGGAGCAGGCTGTAGGCCTGACTGCGCTGCTGGAGCGTCGCTACCGGAGCGTTGGGGCCATTGGCGCCGTCGACCAAGCGGAAGATCGGATCCAGCCCTTGGGTCGCGTTGAACAGCTGCTGCACCTGCTGCGCGCTGATGCCCATGCCCGCAGACGGCTGATGACAGTCGACACAAGCACGCCCGTTCACGCCCAGGCTCTGAAAAAACGGGTTGGTCTCGTCGATGGTCGAGCCGTCCACCGTGACGACCTGGTGGCTCCCGGTGGGGTTGCTGAATAATTGCCCGGCGTGTGCTGCCTGACGGGCCGTGCCTTCGCCCAGATCTGGTCCTGAATCGACCTGCATCGTGCAGCCGAACAGGGCCGCTGGGGTCATGAAGACAAACGTCAACGCCCCGAACTTCGTCTTACTACGCATGCGCTTTCTCCTTCTGCGGGAAAGGCAGGAGTCGCCAGCAGTACGCTAGGCAATTACTGCCGGGGAACTTAATCCCTGAGCAGGAGGCTCTGTAACGCAGTGTCGAAGTTCGATGTCGCCGATGTGTCTATGATGGAATGTTGCGGCTCGGCGCGTTCTTGCGCGTCGACGGCACACCAAGGTTGCTGCGCAGTCGATGCAGCCATCGAGTCCAGTTAGAGACCCGAACGGTCTGGGCGTTACGCGCCGCCGCGCGGGTGGCGACGATTTTCGATTGGGTCCCCCTTCGGTTTCTCGCCCGGCACTCCGTTTACGAACTCACCAGAACGATCGTGGCCGCTGTGGGTGATGGTGCACCGCGAGCCGTCCATGCCGTCGAACCGCAGCGTCGCGACGTCGACGTTCGGGTTGCCGCCCCACGGCGTCGCGCTCGATCGCTACGATGCGCTCGGTGGCGACGCGATCCGCCCCCTGCTGCCCGCGGAGACGGTGGGTTCCCCGCGGTTGGTGGGCCATGAAGGACTCGAACCTTCAGCCAACGGATTAAGAGTCCGCTGCTCTACCAATTGAGCTAATGGCCCGGGATCGGCTCCAGCAGGCGTCGCAGCCGATTCGGAGCGCGCTGAATACCACAGGGGTTGGGGAGGTCAAGCAGCGCGCTGCCACAAAGCTCGGCCGGCCCCACCAGCAGGCAAAAGAACGCTGATTCGGCTACTTCAGCCGGGTCACCGGACCGGTATCCACCACCTCCAGGGCGGACGCTGGGATGCGCTCGAGGTCGGCGAGGGCGGCCTCGTCCCAGCGAGGATCGGGGGCTCCGGAGATGTACCAGCTCGTCCCGTTGTCGGCGACCAGCATCCCGTAGCGCTTCAGGGCGTCGCAAATGACCTGAGCTTCGCTCGAGAGCGGGCTGCAGTCGTGGTCCCCCTTTAGCCGCAGGCGAAGTCCCATCGGCGGCAAGCGCGGGTCCGGGTCGTCCGACGCGTAGTGCCGGGCAGGCGCGATGAAGCCCGCCTGGCTGCGCTCGACGGTGAAGCGGAGCGCATGTGCGATACGCTTCTTCTCCACGACTTCGTCGTACCTGACGAGGCCGGGTAAGATGGGGAGCCCCGCTGCGTCGGCGGACGTCCATCCGAGGGGACGCTCGGCGTTCGTCTTCAGGTCGAACACGGCGCCAGAATCGGCCTGCCACGAGGCGCCGCCGACGACCGGGAAAGCTCGGTAGAGCTCATAGAGGACGCAGTGGGTCGTCTCGAGCACCAGCACGTGCCGATCGCCGGCGCTGTTCGGTCCACCTTCGATTTTTGCGCTGGGCGGGATCGGATAGGGCCCTGGATCGCTCTGGTAGCCGTAGGCGGTGAACTCGATGTTCACCGCCGGTTGAGCCGCACTGACGAGGCTGTATGGGATTCCCTGCGGACCGCCCTCTTGCTCGACGCCGAAGTCGGCATGCAAGAAACCGTCGGCGCCGATCGAGGCAATGAAGGCCTCGGAGCTCGGGTGCACCGGCAACTCGTCGATCGGTTGGTTCCACGGGTTGTCCGCCGGAAACATCGCGCAGCCGCCCAGCACCGGAGACACGCCGCCCGCTCGCGCGTCCGGCTGCAGCACGATCTCGCTGGCTTCAGGATCTTCGTTCGGTGTTCCGCCGCACGCGGCCGCCAGAGCGATGGCGATCCAACCAAAGCGTAAGCTCGCGAAGGGTTTCATGATCTCGAGCGTCAACATAAGCCCCAGCAACAGAACGCAAGCGGGGCAAATTGGCGGCCAGGTGCAGAACCTGCACCCGCTCAGAAGGTGCGGTTTATTCGAGCGTTGGAGCGCTTCTCTGTGGTTTCGAGCCGAACCCGGTCAGCGCCGGACACGTGCGAATCCGGTGGGGTTGAAAGGCTCGCGTGCCTGCTGGCGAAGACCGGTGTTCGAAGCGCTCCCGAGCCCCCGTCGCGATCTCGCAGAGGGCCTCCCGTCCGCGCCGGGGAAAAAGCACGGGTCAACACGCGCGATGGATTCGATGAGAGCTCGAGCACACGGCTAGAGCGAGCGGCTCGCGGCACCAAGCGCAACACCTTTCCGAAGGCGCGCGGTGCGTGAGCCGCAATGTCCGCGTCAGGTTACAGTAGGCCATGGCGGTGCAATAAAGGGGGCTATAGAGGGCTGTGGCAGCCTCGGGTGGCCACGACGTTGCTCTCTGTTGCTTTGCTCGGTGCCCCGTTGGTGCCCGGCGAAGCAGCTCACCGGTATTTCGTGCACTTGCTGCATTTCGAAACCGGCTGCTGGGCGCCCGGCGCCTCGAGAAAATTGCAAGCAACGTGAACGACGAGGACGCGAAGCTCTGCTGGCGGGTGTTTTTCAAGCACCGAAGCCAACTTGCTCGCTATGTCCGGAACCTCGGGCCATCGGAGCAAGACACGGTCGACATCCTCCAGGAAGTCGCGCTGCGCCTGCTGCGCCAGCCGAGAGCCCCCGCACCCCCGCAGGCCTTGCCCGCGTGGTGCAAGGCTGTCGCGCGGCGCATCGTCCTACATGAGCTCCGCGCCGCGCGCTACGAACGACACAAGCTCGCGGCGCTGAGCATGTGCGTGTCACCGGAGAGCCGGCAGCGCGACGCCGGGGCGATGACCCGCATGATCGTTCGTCAATGGCTCGCTGCCGTGAGCGACCAAGAGCGTGAGATGTTGCTGCGGCGGTACCTGCTCGAGGAGAACTCCTGGGAGATCGCCGAGGCGATGATGTTGTCGCCCGCCGCCGTGCGGATGCGTTTGATGCGGCTCCGGCGCCACCTGCAGCCGGCGCCGGTCGAAGCGCCCAAGTCGCGCCCGCGCGCCCACTCCGAACCGTCGCTGTAACGCCCGATCTCGCCGGACGGCGCCGCCCGCGTGCTAAGTGTCGGATCGCGCGGGCTGCTCCGCGGTGGGTCATGGTGTCGGTCCGAACCCCGAGGACGCCGCTTCGCCGGTGCTGCTACGGAGCCTTGCTGGCGTTCGTCGGGTTTTTCCTGATGGCTGCGCTGGCGTACCCGGGCGGCAACTGGATCGACCCCGGCGCGAGCGGCTTCGACCCGCTGCGAAATTTCTGGAGCGATTTGTTGCGCGAGCGTGCGCTCGACGGCTCCTCCAACGCGCTCGGCGCCGCGCTGGCGCGCGCCGGGTTCGGCGCGCTGGCGCTCGGCCTGTCGGCGTTCTGGATCCTCGCCGCCGGTAGCTTCCGCCACCCTCTCGCCGCGCGCCTGCTGATCGTCGCGGGTCTCGTCTCGTCCGTCGCGACGTTGGGGGTGGCGCTGTTGCCCTCCGATCGCTTCCCCACCCTCCACCCCGTCGCGGCGCTGGTCGCCGGGGGCTTGGGTTTCGGGTGCGTCGTCGGGTGCGCGCTGCGGTCGCTGCTTCAGTGGCGCGGGCACCGGCTACGAGCGGTGCTCGCGCTGTCCTTGCTAGCCGCCGCCGCCGCCAACATCGTCCTCTTCGTGCGCGTCGCCTACTTCGAGGTCGAGCTCACCGCCGCGGTACCGGCGGTGCAGAAGCTCGCGACGCTGCTCTTGCTCGCGTGGATGTCGAGCGTGCTCGCGCGGCCCAACGGCAATCACCATCCTGAAGCGTGAAAGGGTGTTCGCAGATAGCGAAGCGCACGTGCGTCACGGCCTACGCCCGTAGGTGACATTCGTCAGGTTTCGAGCTGGAAACTGGGCACGAAGGGGAGATTTGCGCCACGGTTTCGTAACGGTTGCGGAGGCGCTTCAAAACCGTTGACGAGGGGCGCTTTCTTTACGACTATCCAAAACTATTGCAACTCCACTGCAAGCGCAGATTGGAGCATCGGAGGACTCAAATGAATCTGTGGAAGTGGCTCACCCCTGCAACGGCAGCAGCAGTTTTTCTGGCGTCGGCGACAGCGTCCGCACAAGAGGCGGCGACCGCGGGCAAACCGTCCGTCGGGGCCGGGATTCGGTACGGCCTCGAAATGAACGAAGGCGACTCCAATCCATGGGGTTTCGGGCTCGGCGCACGCGGCGGCTACACGCTGGATTTCGGGCTCTACGTCGGCGGCGCGTTCGAGTACTACTTCGGCGACAGCGAAGACTTCGGTGGAGGCAACGAGGTTTCTTTCAACATCTGGCAGTTGATGGCAGAGGTTGGCTACGATGTCGGTCTTGGCGACCAACTCGTGCTGCGGCCCAAGGCCGGATTGGGGCTCGCGAGTATCGGCGGAGAGGTGTGTATCCAAGGGACCTGCGCCTCCGATTCCGAGAGCAACCTGCTGCTCGCCCCTGGGGTCGAGTTCCAGTACGTCGGCGACGGTTTCTTCGTGGGCGCGGAGGCTCGCTACGACTTCATTTTCGCCGATCCGGAAACCGCGAACGCTCTCGTGCTGGGCGCGAGCGGCGGCGTGCTCTTCTAAGAAGATCGATTCGCAGAAACGATGGCCCGCCAGCGTGCGGGCCATCGCCGTTTTGTGCGCCCGAAGCTCATCAGGATGCCGACGAACACGAGCCAAGCCGCGTTCACCTGGCCCGCGCTCCCCGCCGCGACGCACCCGCAGCCAGTGTCGTCTTTCGGCCCGGGATCGCTCATGGCGGGTGGCGGCTCGGGCTCGGGGCGGCAGGCTCCGATGGCCTGGCAGGTGCCCTGCCAATTGGCGGGGCAGGTCAGGGCGGTGCTGGTCTCGGGGTCGCAGCTCAGCGGGCCTTGCAGCGTGTCGAGGGTGACCAGGGGGGCGAAGCTTTCGCCGTCGTCGCTCGATGCGGCGAGCTCGAAGCCGCTGGTCTGGCTGCCGCAGGCGTAGAGGAGCTCGTCGGTCCAGGTGAGGCAGCCGATGTGGTCGTCGAAGACGCGTTCGAACTGGTGATCGAGCGCGCTCGCGCGGTGGAGGCCCACCACGGCGGCGTCGATGGCCTGGCCCGTGTACGGGTTGCCGAACCCGGCGTAGACGGTGCGACCGTCACCGCTGAGGGTGAACCCGAGCAGCGCGGCCTGCCCGGCCAGGATCTCCTGGAAGGTGGCGCCTCCGTCGGTCGTGACCAGCGCCCGGTGGTCGAGGTCGCCGGCGGCGTTGCGGCCGGCGACGCGGACGTAGACGATATCCTCGTCGCTCGGGTGCACGGCAGCGATGAAGGGTGGGCGGCTGCCGCCGGTGCCTGGCACCTCGAAGCGCTCCCAGGACTGTCCCGCGTCGTCGCTGCGCAAGAGCTCGCCGGGCGTCGTCGCGCCGGGAATGAAGCCGCTCACGTAGAGCACGTCGGGGTTGGCCGGGGAGATGTCGATCGTCAAGGGCAAGAGCTCGCTGGGCAGCTCGCTGCCCACCGGCGCGAAGGCCCGACCGCTGTCGCGGGTCTCCCACAACACGCCGGTGTGCGGCTCGCTGCTGTCGTCCTTGATCGCGAGCACGAGCCCGCGCTGCGGGGCCGCGCGATCGGTGGTGACGTCGACGACGAGCGCGGTGCCAAGCTCCGGGGCGCGCGCGAAGTCGCAGCCGCCGTCCCGCGAGATGCTGAGGCCTTCGAACAACCCGGCGACCAGCGTGCCCTCGGCGTAGGCCGCGAGCTGCGGATCTTCTTGCCCGCCATAGCCCACGCTTTGCTCGCAAATCCAGGCCCAGGTCCGGCCGCCGTCGCTCGAGCTGAGGATCCCGTAGGTGGCGCGGAGCCAGAGCCGCTCCGCGTCAGCGGGGGACTGCAAGAGCTGCTGCGCCTGGGGGAACCGGCCGTTGGCTCGGGCCAGGGGCGCGGCGGCGACGAACGCCGCCATCAGCCCGAGCTGCAAGCCTTGATGAGCGCGGCGCATCGCGGCCAGGCTAGCGTGCCTGACGCGCGATGGCACGCTAATGCTAGGTCTTGAGGCGAGCGCTCGCCCCAACCGTCCCCCCATGAGATCGAGCCGGCGACCGTTCTTCGCAGCGTGTGTTCTGTCGATCGCCTGCAGCTCGACCGAAGAACCGGCGCCGACGGCCAGCCTGGAGGAGCTGCGCGACCCGCTCACGTGCAGCGGCTGCCACGAGGAGCACTACCGGGAGTGGGCGGGCAGCATGCACGCCTACGCCTCGACCGACCCGGTCTTTTTGGCCATGAACGCGCGAGGGCAGCGCGAAACGAACGGCGCGCTCGGAGACTTTTGTGTGCGCTGCCACGCGCCCATGGCCGTGGAGCTCGGCGCCACCACCGACGGCCTGAACCTGAGCGAGCTGCCTTCATCACTGCAAGGGGTTGGCTGCTACTTCTGCCACAACGTCGAGAGCGTCGACGGGGCGCACAACAACCCGCTGCGGCTGGCCCACGACACGACCCTGCGCGGTGCGCTGCGGGACCCGGCGCCGAATGGGGTGCACGCGGTGGCCTACTCGCCGTTCACCGATCGCGATCGACTCGAGAGCGCGGCCTTGTGTGGAGCGTGCCACGACGTCGTGACACCGGCGCCGCCAGCGCCCACCTCGGTGCACCTGGAGCGGACGTTCGCCGAGTGGCAGACCACGGTCTTCAATCAGCCGCCGGCCGCGGGCGGGCTGACGTGCGGCGGCTGCCACATGCGCGGTCGCGACGGCCGCGCGGCGATCGGGGGCCCGGCGACCCGCCGCGTGCACGCCCACGACTTCCCCGGGGTCGACGTCGCGCTGACGCCGTTCCCGGACCGGGAGCGCCAGCGCGCGCTGGTACAGCAGGAGCTCGACGCCACCCTGCGCGCCGAGGTCTGCGTCCTGCCCGGCAGCATCGAGCTCTTGCTCGAAAACATCGGCGCTGGCCATCGCTTCCCGAGCGGCGCGTCGCAGGACCGCCGGCTGTGGGTGGAGCTCGTGGCCTACCGGCAAGGGGAGGTGGTGTTCGAGAGCGGCGTCGTCGCCGACGATCGCGCCGTCGAGGCGGACGCGGACACCGACCTCTGGCTGCTCTACGATCGCACCTCCAAGCTCGACGGCTCCGAAGCGCACATGTTCTGGGACGTCGCGACGATCGAGCGGCACACGCTGCCTGGCCCGGTCACCCTCGATCGCGCCGATCCAGCATTCTTCGAGACCCACGTCACGCGCCGCTACCCGAGCGCCGGGACCATCGAGGTCGTGCCCGATCGCGTGACGGTGCGCGTGCGCCTGCGACCGATCGGGCGCGCCGTGCTCGAAGACTTGGTGGCGAGCGGCGACCTCGATCCGGGGCTCTTGCAAGAGCAGCCGACCTTCGACCTGGTTCCGGACCGGGGCGTGTCGCCGTTCACGCTGGAGTGGTCCCGAGAAATTTTCGAAGAGCGTGGCTTCGTTCGGCGTGTGGATGGGGTGCTCGCCGAGTGCGTGGGCAATGCGGCCGAGCTGCCCTGAGCGTCAGCCCTCGACGCAGAACGCAAACGTGACCTGGTCGGGACCTTCGGGCGCCTGAACGGTGATGTCGATTTCCCAAAGCCCGGGCATCATGAAATGCAGCGGCGAGATATCGTAGCGGCCGTCCTCCAGGGCCGCGATGACCGGCGTCTTGGTGCTGCCGTGGGCGTGGTCGGGCATGAAGGCGGCCGCGCCAACCGCGGCGTTCGTCACCGGGGCGCCCGCAGCATCCGTCACACGGATGATCCAACGGTTGTCGAACAGCTCGGGAGGCGCGGGCAGCGCCTCGACCAGCGCGACCTCGACGTGAGCGCCGCTCTGGCTCAACCCCGGCGCGTACGCTTGCCCTCGCCCTCCGCAGGCGGCCGATCCCGAGCCGCCCGGTGCGGGATCGGCGCCGTCGTCGTCACCGCCACCGCAGGAAACGGCCCCGAAGCCAATGATCATCGTGCTGAGCAGGCGCCGAAGCATGGGCCTGGCAACCATGATTCAACCGACAAGGGCTGACAAATTTCGGCCTTCAAAAACCGATGCCGAGCGAGAACAGCAGCGCCGACGCCGTCTCCTCGGCGAACACCAGATCGTATCGGGTGTCGAGGCTCAGCATGAAGTTTTGCGTCACCACCAAAAACGTCAGCCCCGGCGCCAACGCCAGGTTCGACTCCGAGCGGCTGTCACAGCCGAGGGTATCGACGCACTCTTCGCCGTTCAGCGAGGCGAAGCCAACCCCGGCCTTGGGCCGCAGCACGAGCGATTGCCCGAGCCCGATGTCGTAGCCACCCTCCGCCATGACCTGCCAGATGTTGGCGCTGGCATCACCGGTAGGGAGCGTCTCGGTCTCGCCGAAGAAGTAGTCGAAGTTTGCACCGAGGTACACCGCGCTCGGCAAGGTGTAGCCGACGCCGACGCCGAGCCCCGTCCCCCACGGGTTCACGACGCTGTCCTCGAGGTCCACGCCGTAGCGGAAGCCGAGCCCAATCGCCAAGCTGTTCGCGGTCGCTGGTGGATCGGCGCTGGCTGGGATGGAAAACGCAAGCGCCGACAAAAAGGCGGCGACCGAAGCTCGTGCTCGCATTGGAGATCTCCCGGAAAAACCAGTCGGACCTTGCCCGCTCGGGCAAGGGGGGTCAACAGCCTCGGGGAACCCGCGCGCTGGAATGCGTGTTCGATCTCGTTGGTCGCCGGCAAGACCTACGGTCGAATCGAACAACGACTTGAGCGAGGGGCGCTTTGCCGCTTTTGCTTCCGAGGCTGGCGCTCAGGCGAGCTTCTCGGCGGTGACTTCGTGCAGCGTGCCCTCTCCGCGCTCGAAGGCGCTCAGGTTGGACGCCGTGATCTCGGCGATGGCCTCGAGCGCTTCCCGCGTGAAAAAGCCTTGGTGGCCGGTGATGAGCACGTTGGGGAAGGTGAGCAGGCGCGAGAACACGTCGTCTTGGATCACGCGCAGCGAAAGATCCTCGAAGAACAGGTCGGCTTCTTCCTCGTAGACGTCGAGGCCGAGGTGGCCAATCTTGCCGGACTTCAAGCCCGCGATCACCGCGCGCGTGTCGACCAAGGCCCCCCGGCTGGTGTTGATCAACATCACCCCCGGCTTCATCTTGGCCACGGCGGCCGCGTCGATCAGGTGAAAGGTGTGCGGCGTCAGCGGACAATGTAGCGAGACGATGTCCGATTCGCGCAGCAGTGGCTCCAGCTCGGAGTAGCTGACGACCCCTTCCAGGTCGGCGGCTGGGTAGGGATCGAAGGCCAAGACGCGACAGCCGAGCGCCCGCACGATCCGCGCGAACACCTTGCCGATGCGACCGGTGCCGATGACGCCAACGGTCTTGTCGACCAGATCGAAGCCGAGCAGCCCGTCCAAGAGGAAGTTGCCTTCCCGCACCCGGTTGAACGCGCGGTGCAGCTTGCGGTTCAAACACAGGATGAGACCGAGCGCGTGCTCGGCGACGGCGTGCGGCGAATAGGCGGGGACGCGCGCGATCGTGAGGCCCAGATCCGTGGCGGCGCGCAGGTCCACGTTGTTGAAACCGGCGGAGCGCAGGGCGACGATCTTCGTCCCGCCGGCCGCGAGCAGCTCCAGGACCGGGCGGCTCAAGTCGTCGTTCACGAACGCGCACACTCCGGCATACCCGTTCGCCAGCGCTGCGGTCTGCTGGGTGAGCCGCACCTCCAAGTAGGTCAGCGCGTGGCCGTGCCGCTCGGCGGCGGGCTGGAGCGAGCGGCGATCGTAGGGCTTGGTGCTGAAGACGGCGACGTCCATGGTGCTCCGACTATAGGGGCGCACCCGCGGGCGGCGAAGGCCCTTGCTCCGACGGACGCCCGAACGGTAGGTGTTCGATCGAGCTTAGGGCAGGAACCTACGCAGCCGGTCAGAATGGAGGGCTGGCGCCGCCACTCATCTCCGAGCAGGCTCCTCCAAACTCACCGCAGCGCATGCCCCCGAGCGATAGACCCGCGGCCCTCTCGAGACACGCTCCCCCTCTGCCACCCCGACGGCCTGCGCGCGCGCGGAGCGGGCCGCCGAGCGCGCCGAACGGCGTGCCCGTCGGGTGCACCTACGCGCCACCGCGCGCGCCCACGCCCTCACAGCCGGGCGCCTTGGAGCTCGGACCGTCGGTGATCGTCGAGCGCGACCCCGAGCGAAACCTCGGTCGCATGCCATCGACGCTGCCTCCGGCTTCGAGGCAAGGTGGCTTCGGGCCGCGGATGCGCGCGCTCTTGTGGCGGCTCGTTGGTCGCTGACCGGTCGGCCGTTATGGCATAAAAGCGCATTGCTGCTGTCGCTGGCCCGGCCCCGGAACCTCCCCAACAAGCGTGATGGTCGTTCCAAGAATGGAACGGTGTTGTATCCATTTTATCACTAATCGATACGACGGCGCGGCCCTAAGCTCCCGGCTACCGCTGCCCGGTGACGGCCTTCGGGGGACCGGCGGCCGCCGCGCCAGCGAGCTCGGGAGAGAACGACCATGAAATCGATCGCGACAGTGACCTCCATCGCCGCGCTGTGTTTGACCGCGGCTTGCAACAACCCAGCCGACAAAGCGCCGCCGGCCAAGGTAAGCGACCAGCAAGCGCAGGCGGCGGCGCCGGCCGCGGACGACGCCAAGGCCGTGACCCAGGTGCTGCGCATCGATCCCGCGAACACCAAGCTGAAGTTCACTGGATCGAAGGTGACGGGCAGCCACGACGGCAGCTTCGAAAAATTCGACGGAACCGTCAGCCTCAAGGGTGACAAAGTCGAGAGCGCCGTCATCAAGCTCGCGATCGAGATGGCCAGCGTGCAGACCGAGCCGGAGAAGCTCCTCGGTCACCTGAAGAGCCCCGATTTCTTCGACGTCGAGAAGTTTCCGAAATCGGAGTTCGAGTCGACCCGCATCAAAAGCGGCGGCGCGAACGGCGCCACCCACACCGTCGAAGGCAAGCTGACCCTGCATGGGGTCACCAAGACCATCAGCTTTCCTGCCACGCTGCAGCTCACCGACGACAAGCTGAACGCCAAGAGCGAGTTTTCGATCAAGCGCAAGGACTTCGGCATCGTGTACCCCGGGATGCCGGACGATCTCATCCGCGACGAGGTGTTGATCAAGCTGGACGTCGCCGCGCCCCGCAAGACGGGCGCCTGATCGGTGCTCTAGCCCTGCTCGCCTTCGCACGCGCAGCGCGCAGACCGCACGCGCTGTTCGGCCGAGTGCACCCGCTCGCGCGCTCGGGTGCACTCGGGAGCCGCGTCACCGGTGAGGCGGCAGATCCCTTGCGCGGCGCTGCGCATGGACGCCAGCGCTCGGCAGGCGAGCTCGCACCCGGCGCTCACGCC
>JAEZYZ010000257.1 GCA_023418705.1 Pseudomonadota bacterium
CGGCCGCCCGGGGCGATGCGGCGGCGGGCGCGCCCCCCCGCCGGCAGCCCCTGCCCCTCGCGGCAACCTCGCCGGCTTCGGCCTACTGCTGCTCGCGGAAGGCTTCGGCGGGCCGCAAGCGCGCGGCGTACATGGCGGGCCACACCGTGGCCACCAGGCAGACCAGGATCGCGAACACGCCCACCATCGCGAACTCCACCGGGCGCACCTGCACCGGCAAGCGCGAGATGAAATACACCTTCGGATCGAGCGGGAAGCCGTAAATCAGCAAGCCCTTGCACACCACGATCCCCAGCAGCAAGCCGATGATCGTCCCCACGACGCCGATCAGGGCGCCCTGGTAGAGAAAGGCGCGCAAGAGCTTGGTGTCGCTGGCGCCCATGGCCTTGAGCACGGCGATTTCCTTCTTCTTCTCGAGCACCACCATGATCAAGGTCGCGATCACCGTGAACGCCGCGACCACGATGATCAGCGCCAGCACCAGGCTCATCAAGATCTGCTGAATGCGGAGCGCCGTGAAGAGCCCGTGGTTGAGCTCCTCCCAGTCCATCGTATGGTAGATGCCATTGGCCAGCCGCTCTTCGATGTCGGCGGCGATGGCTTTGGCGTTGTCGATGTCGCTCACCTTCATTTCGATGCCGGTGACGCTGTCGCCGGTGTCGTAGAAGGCCTGCGCTTCGTACAGGTCGGTGTAGACGAGCTTCGAGTCGTACTGGTCGAAGCCGGCGTCGAAGACGGCGATCACGCGGAACTGTTTGGCGACCGGTGCGCGGATCGCCCCGCGCGAGAAGGTGAAGCCGATCACCGGTGAGGTGACCTGGACGCAGTCGCCGATCTCGGCGTTCAGGGTGCGCTTGAGGGTCGAACCGATCACGATGCCGGGGAGGACCCCCTTGGCTTCGGCCACCTTGCAGGGATCGGGATCGACCTCCTCCGGCAGAACGTCGAGCTCCGGCAGCTCGCTCTGATAGCCCCCTTCGGGCACCACGCTGCCGACCGGCGCGTCCTCCGGGAGCGCCAACGCCGCCTCGGCCTGTTCGGGCTCGGCCACGGCCGCTTCCAGCTCCTGATCGAGATCGGCCGGATCGGCGGTCGCCGGAGCGGGCGCGGCCGCCTCGTCCGCGATCACCCGCTGAACGTCCTGCAGGAAGGTGCGCGTCTCCGTGTCTCCCCCGTCGGGCACCTGCACCGGCGGCAGCGGCGGCGGGGCTTCGCTCTTGCCGCGCTTGGTCTTGGTGGACGTGGACGTCGGCGTCGAACGGCGGCGCTCCGGCGGTTTGGCCCCCGGCACGCGCAAGCCCTTCAAGCTGCCCTCGACGATGTGCCGGGGCAGGTCCAGCACCTTCGGCATGAGCGCGGGGTCCACCCCTTTGAGCAGGACGCCGGTCGCGGTGTGCCCTTCGTGCGTGACCATCATCGGGTTGATCACGAACGGCGCGATGCCCGTGACCCCGGGCACGTCGCGCATCTGCTTCATGATGTCCCGGTACTCACGAAAGTCGCTCGAGTACTTCAGCACCAGCACGTGCGCGTTGACGCCGAGCACCTTCTCGCGAAACTGAACGCGAAATCCCCCCGTCACACTCATCACCGTGGCGAGCGCCGCCACGCCGAGCGCCACGCCGACGATGGCGAACATCGTTCCCACCGACACGAAGGCCCGCTTCTTCGAGCCCATGTAGCGCAGGGCCAGCTGTAGCGAGAAACCCATGTGAGGCCGGGGATGTAGCAGAGAGTCCCGCCGCCCGCCCTGAACATTCGCGCAGATCCTGCGGAAAAGATGGGGCAGGACCCTCCAGACCGCTTTGCTGCCGGACAGCCTGCCGATTTCGCCATAACCTTCGTCGGCAGCGGCCGTATTGAGGCGGGCGACGTCCGCCATTATCGAATCCTGGGCGCCCGAGCCGCGTGCCCGAAGCTTTTTCGATGACTGAACGCGATTCGTCCAACCTGGACCCATCCAGAAGCGAGCCAGCCCTGACGGGATCGCTCGAGCCGCGCTCGGAGGCGATCAAGCTGGTGACCCTCGCGCCGCCCTCATCGCTGCCGGAGGGGCAAGCTTTGGAAGGGGCCCTCGACGGCACGCGGTTCGGCGACGCGCCATCGTCCAAGGAGCTGCCCACCGCCCAGCGCGATGCCTACCTGGGCTGCACCGTCGACGGCCGCTACCGGATCGAAGCCGTGGTTGGTGAAGGCGGCATGGGCGTCGTCTACCGCTGCACCCACGAGGTGATCGGCAAGAAGGTGGCGATGAAGCTGCTGCGCGCCGATCTGGCGCGCGACGCCGAGGTCACCGAGCGGTTCTTGAACGAGGCGAAGTCGGCGTCCGCCATCGGCAATCCGCACATCATCGACATTAGCGACTTCGGGCGGCTGCCCGACGGCTCCACCTACTTCGTGATGGAGTACCTGGAGGGGGTGCCGCTCTCGGAGCTCATCGAGCAGGGCCCGATCCCGGTACGCCGGATCGTCCACATCGCTCGCCAGCTCGCGGAGGGGCTCTCTGCCGCCCACCGCGCCGGCATCATCCACCGCGATCTGAAGCCCGACAACATCTACCTGATCGCTCGCGGCAGCGACTCGGATTTCGTAAAAATCCTGGATTTCGGGATCGCCAAGGTCTCTCACAACGAGAGCAAGCTGACGCGCGCGGGCGCGGTGTTCGGGACGCCCCACTACATGTCCCCCGAGCAGGCGGCGGGCTCGACGGTGGACCACCGCGGCGACGTCTATGCCGTGGGGGTGATCTTGTACGAAATGGCGAGCGGGCGCGTGCCGTTCGACGCCGACAACTTCATGGGCATCTTGACGCAACACATGTACAAGGCCCCGGTCCCCATCCGGGCGCTCGTGCCCGAACCGCAAAAGATCCCCCCAGGCCTCGAAGCCATCATCCTCAAGTGCCTCTCCAAGCGACCGGAGCAGCGCTACGCCTCCATGGATGGGCTATCGCGAGACCTGCACGAGCTCGAGACCGGCAAGGTCCCTGACGCCGTCGGCGAGATGATGGATCGCTCGGGAGGCTTCAACGTGCCGGCCGACTACTTCAAGGCACGGGCGCTGTCCGCGTCCCTCCGACTGGCACCGGACAGCGGCCGGCGGCGATTGCCGGTCTATGCCGCGGCGGCCGGCGCGCTGATCGCCGTCGTCACGATCGGCGCCATTTTGGCCCAGAGCAGCGACGGCTCGGCCTCCCCACCGGCCCAGCCCGTGGCGGCGGCGGCGGCGCCTCCCCCGAAGCCGACCGCCGTGGTCGAGAAAACCCCGACGCGGCTGCAGGTGGTGTTGGCGGTGGAGCCGCTGGACGCTCGGGTGCTGCGCGGCAGCGAGGATCTCGGCACCAGCCCGGTGGTGGTCAGCGTCGACCCCGAGGCGCCCGTCGAGCTGACGATCCGGCGCGACGACTATGTCTCCCAGTCGGTGCGCGTCGACGGCAGCCAGCCCAAGCTGTCGATCAAGCTCGAGCCCGTGGCTCCTCCGAAAAAACCCACCGCTCCGCGGCGCCCAAAGCCGGCAGCGGCCTCGGGCGCGAAGAAACCGGCGATCGGCGCCGGCGACATCGGCATCGTCGACCCTTGGAAGTGACCACCGCGACGCTCCTTGGAAGTGACCACCGCGGCGCTCAGGTGGTAAACCGCCCGGCGTGAGCCCGCTCGAACGAGATCTCTCCCGCATCGTGCCGGAGGATGTGCTCGGCATCTGCCGCCGCCTGCGCGACGCCGGGTTTCGTGCCTGGTTGGTCGGCGGCTGCGTGCGCGACGAGCTCTTGCACACGATGCGCCCCAACGCGACCGCGGCGCACCCGGCCCGGGGCGACTGGGACCTTGCCACCAGCGCCCGACCCGAACAGGTGCAGAAGCTGTTCCGCAAGGTGATCCCGACCGGCATCGAGCACGGCACGGTCACCGTGATGGTGCGGGGCATGGGGGTCGAAGTGACGACGCTGCGGGGGGAGACCAGCTACTCCGACGGACGCCGTCCGGACACGGTGTTTTACGTCGACGACATCACCGCCGATCTTGCCCGGCGTGATTTCACGATCAACGCCATCGCGTACGATCCCCTCGACGGCGCCCTGGTCGATCCCTTCGACGGCATCGGCGATCTGCGACGCAATTTGCTGCGGGCCGTGGGGGACGCAAAGACCCGCTTCGCCGAGGACGGGCTCAGGGCGCTGCGCGCCGCGCGCTTCGTCGCGACGCTGGAGGTGGACATCGACCCGGCGACCGCCGCTGCCATCGAGCCGTCCTTGTCGAGCTACCGGCGTGTCAGCCCGGAGCGCGTGCGTGACGAGTGGCTGAAGCTGATGAAGGCGCCCGCACCAAGCCGCGCCTTCGAGATCATGCGAGCGCATGGCCTGCTGGCGGTGACCGCGCCGGAGCTGCTCGAACAGGTGGGGTGTGACCAGGGTCGAGATCAGGAGTTCGACGTGTGGCAGCACACCATGCTGTGCGTCGACCATTGTCCCAAGTCACCCGTGCTGCGCATGGCAGGGCTGCTCCACGACCTCGGCAAACCGCGCGCGCGCGTGCACGAGCCCGAGACGAATCGAGTGACGTTCGACGGCCACGCCGCGCTCGGCGCCCGGATGGCCGACGATCTATTGCAACGCCTTCGCTTCTCCAACCAGGAGCGGACCACCATCACCGCTTTAATCGAACACCACGTGATCGACGACGAGCGGAGCTGGACCGACGCCGACGTGCGCCGGTTTTTGCAGCGCGTCTCGCCGGCGCTGTTGCCCGATCTGCTCGCGCTCCGCCGCGCGGACGAGGTGGCGAAAGGCGGCGACCCGCGGCAACGCCTCGACCGGCTGGCAGCGCTCGAGCAACGCGCCGATGCGCTGCTCACCGCGGGCGCGGTGCTGAGCCTGAAGGAGCTCGCCATTGGCGGCAAGGACCTGATGAAGGCGCTCGGGCTGGCGCCCGGTCCGCAGATCGGCCAGCTCTTGCAGGCGCTGCTCGAGGAGGTGATCGAGGATCCGGCCCGCAACCGTCCCGATTACTTGCTCGGCCGAGCACGCGAGCTGCAGCGCTGAGCCTCGAGACGACGCCGGGGCCGAGGCTCGACACGCCCAGCAGCGCCCTGCGACGCCGTGTCGAGGTGCGACAGGCGAGACGATTTGCAACGCCTGTGCACGCCGGGAACGGCTTCTGCATGGTGAACCCGGAGCTCAGCCTCGCAAGGAGGGCTTCTCATGGCACAGATGCAAACACCCTACACCACCGACTACATCGAACGCCGGCCCACGCCTCGCAGCTCGGTGTTGGCCGGCTCGATCTGGATGATCGGCATCACGCTGGTGCTGTTCTTCCTTCCCTTGGTCAACGGCCTCATCGGCGGCTTCGTGGGTGGGTACAAGGTGGGCGGCGTGAGCCGCGCGCTGGTGGCCGCCCTCATGCCCGCCGTCGTTGCCGCGATCGGCCTTTGGATCATTTTCGCCGTCTTCGATATGGCGCTGTGGGGCGTTCTGGCGGGGCTCGCCATGGGCGCCGTGATCCTGCTCTCCGACCTTGGCATCTTCATCGGCGCAGCGATCGGCGGCGCTTGGCGCGAATATCGGGACAGCCGCCCGTGATCGGTCGGTTCGGCTGAACTTGGACGAATCGCCTCGAGCTGCAAGGCGTGGCACTGCACCCGTGCGCAGTGCCACGTTGGGCCGTGGTCCGCGCTCCGAGCCAACGCTTGACCCGAACCCGAAACTGGTCTCGGATACCGCAGGTTTTCGGGGATGGGTAGCAGCGACTATTCCGAAGAGAACACCGCCGCACCGACGAGCGCGGAGCCAATGAAGCGCTGTCAGGTGCACGGGCTGCCGTACTACGCGAGCTCGCCTGCGTGCCCGCTCTGCCGCTTCAAGAGCTGGGAAGGGAGCACCGGCCATCGGCACGACACGGCGCGACGTGGCCTGTTCTGGGTCGGGACCCTGGGCGTGCTCCTGGCCGTCGGCATCTGGCGCGACGACCTGCGCGCCAGCTGGTCTCAGGCCACGGGAGCCGATCCCCTTGCGGACGCCGAGGCCGAGTCATCTTCGCAGCGCGCCCTGCTCGGCGGCCCCCCTTCCGAAGATCCCCTGGGCCTTTCCGAGGGCACCCCTTCCGAGCCTTCCGGGGAAGCTGCCCCGACCGACGGCGCCTTCGCCACCGCAGGAGGGCGCGCCGTGCTGCCGCCGGATCTTCGCGTTTGCAGCCCCGATCCGCAGAAGGTCGATCCCGGCGAAGCCTGCCACGGGACCACACGCTCGAAAAACCAGGTCGAGGATCCTGCCCGCTACTACTTGCCGGCGGGGCGCGCCGAACGCGCCGTGCCCCTGCTGCTGCTGCTCCACGCCGAGACCGCCACCGCCCTCGGCGCGATCGATGGCTGGCACGCCAGCGCCGCGCGCCACGGCTATGCGATCTTGGCACCGGCCGCAGAACGCTCCACCGGCTGGCGCACCCCCGAGAACGCAGAAGGCCAAACGCGCGACGTCGTTCACATCCTCGCTGCGCTCGAAGAGATCGAGCACCTGCCCGAGCTGCAGATCGATCGCGAGCGCTTGCTCGTCGCGGGCGCCGGCAAGGGCGCCGCCATGGCCGCGTTCCTCGCCAGCAACTACTCGGAGTTCCCTCGCTTCGCCGCGATCTCCGGCGTCGCCAGCACCGACGCGCTCGGCCCCCTGCGCCCTGCCGCCTTCGTCGCCCACCACCAGCCCGAGCTAAAAAGCGCGCTCGCCGCCGACCACCGCCTGCTCGTCCAGCGCGGCTTCACCGTCGACCCGCTACGGCAGCACCCCACGGCCACCGCCGTCATCGCCGCCACCGTCAGCTGGTGGCTCACGCCCACCGCTCCGTAGGCAACATCCGCGGCAACACCGGACCCGCGCGCGGCGCATCATCGCTGCGACCGCGCTGCGGCGACGCCGGACCCGCGCGCGGCGCCTCAGCGCTGCGACCGCGCTGCGGCGACCAGCGCGAGCCGGGCGCCCTCTCGCTACCGACCGCCACGCGTGCCCTCCGGCGCCTCATCGCGGCCGACCAACGT
>JAEZYZ010000261.1 GCA_023418705.1 Pseudomonadota bacterium
TGACGAGCCGCGCGCCGCGCTCGACGAGCGCGGCGGCCGTCTCGTCCCCGCCGCTCCCCGTGAACCGCAGCGTGTCGGCGGCGTTCAGCGTTTCGACGATCTCGGTCGCTGTTTCGCCATCGAGCCCTTGCTCTTCGAGCCGCCCGCCGAGCTCGGCGCGCAGCACGCCGCGGGCCTTGAGGCCCGTCACCGCCTCGACCGCGAGCAGCAGGCTGCGCTCGAGCGCGCTGGCGGCGTCGACGCTCCGCCCCGCGCGGGCTGCCTGTTCGGCCTCGGCGAGCGCGCGGGCAGCGAGCGTGTCCTCGCGCGACCGCCGCCGTTCCAGGGCGTTGCGGAGCCGCGTGAGGCCGCTCGTGACGGCCCCTGTGAGCAGCACGGACAGCGGGGCCAGCAGCAACAGCGGCCAGAACCAGGGCTGGTCGGCGATCCGAGCTCGGGCCGGCGCCACGGCGCCGAGGGTCTGGCGCGGCTCCGAGAGCGCGAGCAGCTTGTCGAGCGGCGCCTCGGCGGCGATCGGCGCGGCGGCCGCCGGTTTCTTGGCGGGGTTGCCGCGCACCGTGACGGTGCCGAGATCGGCGCGCGCGGTGCGGTACGAACGGGAGCCCGGGTTGTAGTAGGGAAGGGTGATCTCGCCGAGATCGATGTCGCCCGCCCGCTCGAGGTCGACGACGTAGCGGAACTGGCGGAAGCCACCGATGCGTCCGTTGATCGGCTCGATGTCTTCGGTGGTGGTGGGCTCGTGGAAGCGCACGCCGGCCTGCTCCGGCGTCTTCAGCTTGTGGGGCAGGTTGCCGGTCCCTTCGAGCCGCACCGACACGGCGACGGCTTCGCCGGCCAGCACCTCGCGCGGCTCGACCTCCGCGCTCAGCCGGAAGTCGCCGACGTCGCCGATCTGATAGCCCGGCGGCCGGCCTTTCACCGGCGGCTCGACGACCTCCACCTGGATGGGCGCGCTCGCGCGCATGAGGGCGCCCCGACCGCGCCGGCCGGAGTAGCTGCGCCCGTCGAAGCCCATCTTCATGGGGCCGATCGTCAGCTGCCCGGATCGGATCGGAAACAGCGCGAGCTCGCGCACGCGCGCCGCGTACCAGATCTGATCGCCGATGGCGACGCGGTACTGGCGCTCGGTGTGGCCGTTCTCGAGCAGCGGGAAGCTGAGGAAATCCGGGCGCGGCGCCTCGGTCGGGGAGGACTCGCGGAACGGACCCCGGCCGCCATAGGCGTACACCGAATACGTGACCTGTTCCCCGACGACCACGCGCCGCTTGCTGACGCGCGCGTCCAAGAAGGCGACCGGGTCCTTCGCCCTGGCGATGTCGAGCTCCGGAGGGTGCGGCGGCAGGCGATCGAACAGGTCGTCGTCATCCCCGAAATCGAGATCCGGAAAGCCGGGTAGGTTCGGAAACCCACCCCAGGGATCGAAGGGCTGAAACGGAAATCCTCGCCGCCGGCTGCTCGGCGGCGGGGTGCTGCCCGGGGGCAGGACCTTTACGGTCACGACCTCTCCGTTCACGCGCGCGCCGTTGACCTCGACGCTGGCCGGGCCGATGCGGTAGGTGCCCGGCTTCTCGATCGACAGCACCCACGACGCGGTGATGCCCTGTCGCTGCTCGACGCGGCCGTTGACGATCGACACCTGCTGATTGGTCCCGACGCTCGGACCGTGCGCGGTCACGCCGGCGGGGACCGAGAGCCTGGGGGAGCTCGGCATCGGCGTGCCCGCGTCCGACAGCGCGCTCAGGCGAAGCTCGAAATTTTCCCCGGCCTCGACCTGCTCCCCCGTCACGGTCGTCTTGAGGTTCACGCCGGACTGCGCGCGCAGCGGGGCGGCGGCGACGATCGCCGCCGTGGCCGCTGCCAGCGACAGCGAGCGGGGGATCACTTGTCCTCCATACCGCTCACCCGCCCCTGCAAGGCGCGGTTCTTGGCGTTGTGCTCCTGGAAGGTCGGCGCGCGCTCGAGCATGTCCAACATGCGCGCGTCCTGGTTGGCCGACTGCGACGGCGGTTGCTGCTCGGGTTCGGGCTCCTCGGGCGGCTCGCTCCCCCCGTCTTGGTCATCCTGGCTCTGGTCCGAGCCATCGGGGCCCGCGTCCTCGCCGCCGTTCTCGCCGTCGTCGGAGTCGCCGCCGTCTTGTCCGCCGTCCTGACCGCCGTCGGGTGGGCCGCCGTCGGGCTGCTCGCCACCGTCTGGATCGTCGGAGCCGTCCGGCGGCTCCGCGTCGGGCGGACCCGCGTCGGGCGGTTCTTGCTCCTCGATGCGACGCAGCGCGATCGAGCGGTTGTAGGCGGCGTCGGCGCCGATGAGATCGCCGGCATCGGGCTCGAGCCCCGGGATGAGCTTGAGGGCCTGGTCGTAGTGGCCGACCGCCGCCTTGTACTCGGCGCGCAGAAACTCCAGATTGCCGGCGAGGTAGTGCGCGCGCGCGCGCAGATCGACCGGCAGGCTGCCGTCGCCCCCGAGCACGGCCACGATCCTGAGCGCGCAGTCGACCTCCGCGCGCCGCTTCTGAGCTTCGACCTGTTGCTCCGGCGTGGGATCGGAGGGCGGCTCCTGGCCGAAGCGGGCGCCGTACTGCTCGCCGAGCCGAAACAGCCCGAGCCCCAGATCGAGCCCGGCGTTCGGCTTGTCGCGCAGCGTGGCGGGCGTGCCAATCTGCCCTTCCTCACAGCGGCCGGTGGCCAGGTAGTCGGTCAGGAGGTCGATCGCGTGCGCCGTGTTGCCGGCGTCGAGCGCGCCGATGGCCTCGTCCACCTTCGGGGAGTGGCGCACGAAGACGTCGCCGGCGTCGAGCTCGCAGCCGGCGAAGAAGAGCCCGAGCACGGCCCCGCGCGTCAGCGCCGCGCGGTCGCGGCGGCGCCGGCGCCGCCGCGTCGGCGCGACCTCCCCGGTGATCTGCACCCCGGTCCGGCGGCGCGGCGCTTCGCCGACGAAGCTCTCGAGCAACAGCAGCAGGATGCACAGGCCGAGCGGGTACATGAACACGTCGGCGTAGACCGTCTCGACCCGCTCGGAGAGCTCCTCGGTCATCATGCGCTTGAGGTTCTGCGCCACGTCCCGGATCCCGGTGGCGCCCGCGCTGCTGCGCACGACGCTGCCGCCGCTCACCTCCGCGATCTGTGCCAGCTGCGCCTCACCCTCGGCGGACAAGGCGGTCATCAGCGGGCTGCCGTCGGCGGCATAGCGCAGCCCCTTGAACGTCCCCGCGGCGTCCACCTCCGGTACGGGCTCTGGGGTGCGCCCGCCAATCTGTACGACGTGGACGGTGATCTCGCTGAGGTGGGCGTCGCGGGCCACGGCCACCGGATCGCCTTCCAGGTCCTCGCCGTCGGTGACCAGGACCAGCACCCGCCGGTGCTTTTGGCTGAGCGGATCGCGCTGCAAGAGGTCCCGGCCCGCCTCCAGCGCGCGCGCGATGGCGGTGCCGCCCACCGGCATGTCGTTGGGGGAGAGCTGCCGGAAAAACTGCGCGATCGCCGCGCCGTCGCTGGTGAGCGGGAAGGCCATCGGCTGGCCTGCGAAGGCGACGGCCCCGAAGCGCGCTCCGGGCAGCGCGGCGATCAGCTCGCTGACGTCGGCCTTGGCCCGATCGATGCGTGAGGGTTTCACGTCGCGGGCGTACATGCTCTTCGAGTAGTCGAGCACGAGCACGACATCGAGGTTGGTCGCGGGGATCAGGCGCGTGCCGCGGCCGTACTGCGGCTGCGCCGCGGCCAGGAACGCCGCCGCGACGGCCAGCACCAGCAGGGCTCCCTTCAGCGCCCGGCGGGGCCCGGAGCGGCCCGTGAGCAACTTCGTGACCTGCGCCTCGTCGCCGAAGCGGCGGACCGCGCGCAACAAAAGCAGCCCGCCGAGCACCAACAGCAGCGCCACCACCGCGGCGGCCGCGGTCCCGAAGAGCCAGAGCGGGGCGGCGAACCTCACGGGAACCTCCGCAACACCAGCGCGCGGAGCAGCGCGTCGAGCGCGAGCAAGAGCGCGCCGGGCAGCAGCAAGAAGCGGTACAGCTCCTCGTAGCTCGCGACGCTGGCTTCGAACTTGGTCTTCTCGAGCTGGTTCAACACGTCGTGGAAGGAGGCGCGGAGCGCCGCCGCATCGCTGGCCACGTACATGTGTCCGCCGGTCTTGTCGGCGAGCTCCTTGAGCAGCGCGGGGTTGACGGGGAAGGGGTAGGAGACGTACCGCGGCTGCCCGAACAGATCGAAGCCGTCCTGAACCTGGGCCATCTCGCCGTCGCCGATCTGGATGGTGAACAGCTTGGCCCCGACCACGTTGGCCAGGTGCGCCGCGTACTCCGGTGAAATCTTGCCGGCGTTGTTGTCGCCGTCGGTGAGCAAAATGATGGCTTTGCTCTTGGCGTGGCTGTTGCGCAGGCGCGCCGCGGCCACCCCGACCGCATCGCCGATGGCCGTCGCGCCGCCGTCGATCAGCTTGAGCTGCATCTGCGACACGAGGTGATCGAGCAGGTGGTAGTCGAGCGTCGGCGGCGAGAGCACGTAGGCGTCCTTGCCGAACACCACGACGCCGATCCGGTCCGTCTTGCGGCGAGCGATGAAGTCGCGGATCACCGCCTTGGCGCCGTCCAGGCGCGTCGGGCGCTGCAGCGGCCCGCGGGTCTCGATGTACTCTTTGAGATCGGGCGGCAAGTTGTCGAGCACGGCCTGCATGGAGCCCGACAGATCGAGCACGATCACCGCGTCGATGCCCTCTTCGTCGGCGACCTGCGGCCTCAGCGAGTTCACCGGTCGAGCCATCGCGAGCACGAGCAGCACGAAACCGACCGAGCGCACGACCCCGGGCACGTCCCGAAGCCACGCCCGCACGCCCGACGGCCCCGTCTTGAGCGGCAAGAGCGTGCCGATCAGCAGGCGCGGGGTGCGCCGATCTTCGCCGAAGGTGCTGCGCCAGAAGAGCAGCGGCAACAGCAGCAAGAGAAACAGCCAGCGCGGCTCCTGCCAGCTCGCGTGCAAGAGCTCCGGGCCGCGGGCGAGCCAGGGATAGACGAGCGCCAGCAGCGCCGCGATCACCAGCGCCGACAGCAGCACCAGCCAGCGCACGAGCTTGCGCGCGCTCGCGGGGGTCACGGCCGACCTCCGGCTTCGGGGGCGGCCTCGGCGGGCTCGGCACCCGCCGGCGGCGCGCCCGGGGGATCGGCGGGCGGCGCGTTCCCGGAGGCCGCCGGAGCGAGGGACCCCGGCATCGTCTGGCGCACGATCCGTTCACTTTGGTCCAAGGTGGTCTCGCACTCGGCTTCGCTCGGCGTCAGGCGCGCGAACTTGACCAGGTCTGCGCGCCGGAGCAGGCGTTCGATGGACTCGAGATCGGGCACGTTGCTGCCCAGGCGCCGGAGCCGAGCGATGATCTCGTGCGTGGTGCTCTCGAGCCCGTCGAAGCCGTAGCGATCACCCAGGTAGCGGCGCAAGATGTCGGAGGCGCGGTCGAAGTGCTCGGCGTAGCGACCCACCTGGACGAGCCCGGCGTGCCGCAAGCTGTGCAGGTCTTCGAGCGCCACCTCCCAGGCCGGGCGCGCCGGCACGGGCGGCGGCGCCTTCTTTGGCCGCTTGCGCAGGTAGCGGACCAGGGCGGCGATCAGCGCCGCGAGCAACAGGCCGAGCAGCGTCGCCAGCGCGGCGTGTTTGGCGAAGGTCCACTCTTCGAGCTGGCGCCTCGGATCCGGGTTTGGCTTGGGTTTGGGATCCGGCTCGTTGGCGATCGGATCCTCGATGGTGATCGGATGCGGCCGGGTGCAGAGGGTGATCACCTCGCCGCTGGCGCGCGCCAGCGAGATCGGTAGCGGTGGCAGCACCAGCTGCTGGCGCCCGGGCTCCGGCGGCAGGGCAACGAACGGGATCTCCAGCGTGGTGGTGGCGCGCTCGCCTTGCTCTTGCACCGATGACTTCGGCCGGGCGTCGCCGTCCGGGCTCGGCAGGAAGAAGTGCCGGCGCTCGAGCCCGGCGAGCTCATCCCCCGCCAGCTCGCTGCGGACGCCCGCCGGCATCACCGTCTCGGCGCGTCCGTGCTCGACCGTGACCTTCAGCACCTGCGCGTGCCCGCTGAGCCCGCGTTTGGGGAAGCTCTCGGTGAGCTTCGGGCGAGCCTTCCCCTCGGGCACCCGCTCGGTGCAGGTGCCGAACGCCTGCGGGTCGGGAGGCGGCTGCGGCGCGGTTCCGGCTGGCGCCGGCGACGTGGCGTTGGGCGCGCCGGGCGGCGGCGCCTGCGCCAGCGCGCCTGCCGCCAGAAGCCAGGCCGCCGCCCAAAGTCGAAGCGCGCCGCCCACCCGCGTCATCGGTGCGCCCTGCGTGCCCGGCGAGCGAACAAGTCGCGCAGCGGCTTGATGT
This sequence comes from Pseudomonadota bacterium, assembly GCA_023418705.1. Classification (GTDB taxonomy): domain Bacteria; phylum Myxococcota_A; class Polyangia; order Polyangiales; family Polyangiaceae; genus JAEZYZ01. The sequence continues at coordinate 6,339 of JAEZYZ010000261.1, forward strand.
AGGGGCGGTCGGTGCGCACCACGACGTGGTCGAGGCCCAGCTTGCGGAAGACCTTGATTTGCTCGGCGCGCAGCGCCCGCATGCGGTGCGCATAGTGGGCGCGCACCTTCGGGCTGCCCGTGTCGACCAGCACGCTCTCGCCCGTCTCCAGGTCTTCGAAGGTCGAGAGCCCCACGTCAGGCAGCTCTTCGTCCCTGGGATCGACGAGCAAGACGGGGATGACGTCGTGGCGGGCGGCGGCCAGGGAGAGCGCCCGCTCGTAGTTGCTGCCGAAAAAATCGCTCAAGACGAAGGCGACGCTGCGCCGGCGAGCGACGCCGTACAGCGTCTCCAGGGCGAGCCCGAGATCGGTCCCGGTGCGCTCGGGGTTGGCGCCGAGGATCTCGCGCACGACGCGCATCACGTGCTTTTGCCCCTTCTTCGGCGGGACGATCTTCTCGATCTGATCGGTGGCCAGGATCAGGCCCACGCGGTCGTTGTGCTTGATGGCGCTGAACGAGCAGACCGCCGCCACCTCGGCCGCGAGCTGGGCCTTGCTCGCCCGGCGCGTGCCGAACAGCTCGCTGCGCGATAGATCGACGACCAGCATCACGGTCATCTCGCGCTCTTCGACGAACACCTTGACGTAGGTGTCGTTCATGCGCGCGCTCACGTTCCAGTCGATGCTGCGGACGTCGTCTCCGGGCTGGTACTGGCGCACCTCGCGGAACGCGAGCCCCTGGCCTTTGAAACCCGACGTGTAGTTGCCCGACAGCTGCTCGGTGGCGAGCCGGTTGGTCGTGATCTCGATCTTTCGCAGGGCTTTGAGGAGCTCCTTGGGAATCACGGCAGTTCCTCTGCGATCCGATGCAACAGCGGGCTCAGGGGACCTCGACCACCTCGAACACGCGCCGCACGATGTCCTCGGCCGTGACCTCCTCCGCTTCGGCTTCGTAGCTCAGCACGATGCGGTGGCGCAGCACGTCCGGGCCGACGGCCTTGACGTCCTCCGGCGTGACGTAGCCGCGGTGGCGCAGGAACGCATGCGCGCGCGCCGCCAGGTTGAGCGCGATGCTGGCGCGCGGGCTCGCCCCGTATTCGAGCAGCGGTCCCAGATCCTTCATGCCCTTCTTTTCGGGCTCGCGCGTGGCGAACACCACGTCCACGATGTAGTCCTTGACGCGATCGTCCACGTAGACGTCCCGCACGACCTTGCGCGCGTCGGCGAGCTGCCCCGGCGTCGTCTTCGGCGACGCGCTGGCGGGGACGACCCCGGTCATGCGGTCCATGACCTCGCGCTCTTCTTCGCGGCTCGGGTAGCCGACCTTGATCATCAACATGAAGCGGTCGACCTGCGCCTCCGGCAGCGGGTAGGTGCCCTCCTGCTCGATCGGGTTCTGCGTCGCCATCACGACGAACGGGTCGGGCAGGGGGTAGGTCCGATCGCCGATCGTGACCTGGCGCTCCTGCATGGCCTCGAGCAGCGCGCTCTGCACCTTGGCGGGAGCGCGGTTGATCTCGTCGGCCAGCACCAGGTTGGCAAAGATGGGCCCGAGCTTGCTGGTGAACTCGCCGGTTTTCTGGTTGTAGATGACGGTGCCGATCAGGTCGGCGGGCAGCAGATCGGGCGTGAACTGCACCCGGGCGAACTTCGCCGAGATGGCGTCGCAGATGGTTCGCACGGTCAGCGTCTTGGCGAGCCCCGGCACGCCCTCCAACAGCACGTGGCCGCCCGCGAGCAGGCCCACCAAAATGCGGTCGACCATATACCGCTGGCCGACGATCACCTTGCCGACCTCGGCCAGGAGGTCATCGATGAAAGCGCTTTCTTTTGCGACCAGCTCGTTGAGGGCCCGAACGTCCTGCATGCTGCCGACTCCTCTGGTTCCCATCGAGTGGGCGTGGGCCGCCCGAAACGTCGAGGCCCCGCGCGTATACCGGAGGGGCCGGGCCAAGACAATCGGCCCATCGGAGCTATTCCGGGCCGACGCCACAGGGCGCGTCATTTCGTTGGAGAGTCGACGTCTTGCGGCAGGCCAAAGCCGCTCTCATCCAGAGCGCTTGTCAAATAGGTCGGCTGATCGGATGATTTTGGCGGAGCGGGTCCCCCTACTGACCCCGCGGACCGGGTTTGTGCCGCCTTGTGCCAAGCTCGTGCGACCGTCGTCCTGACCGGGCGCTGGTCGCGCCGCGATTCGGCCTGCGGTACCGTCTGGCCCACCGATTGCACGACCATGTCTCTCATTCGAAGGAAGGGTGCGATGATGCTCGACCGAAGATGGTGGGCCGGGGCGGCGGCGCTCCTGGCGCTCGTCGCGTGCGGCGGCGAACGCGACGATCTCGGATTCGGTAGCGGCGGCTCGACCACGGGCGGGAGCGGTGCCACCGGCGGGAGCGGCGGCGCCAGCAGCGGTGGCGCCAGCAGTGGCGGCGCCAGCAGTGGTGGCGCGGCGACCGGCGGGAACGGCGGCAGCGCGGCCGGAGCGGGAGCGGGCACGGGG
>JAEZYZ010000287.1 GCA_023418705.1 Pseudomonadota bacterium
AAACCGGTTGGCGGACATAGCGTTTTGGCGCGGAAAATGACACCCTCTAGAGCACCGAGCCGTGAGCAGACGAGAGGGTTTCTCCGCTCTGCCAAACGGATCGGTGCTCTAAAAGGCCAGCCCTAGAACGCCCGGTGCACCACCTTGGATGAACGTGACGATCCAACCGTGAAGGTCAGCTTGCAAGAGCTGCGGGAGCGCATCGACGCCATTGACGATGCCATCCTGGATTTGATCGAGCAGCGCGCGCGCACCGCCGAGGAGGTCGGCCGCGTGAAGCAGTCCAGCGGCCGCTCCATGCATGATCCCGAGCGCGAGCAGCGGATCTTCGAGCGCCTCGAGAAGAAGCACGCCGACGGCGGCAACGTCTTCCCTCGGTCGAGCTTGCGGCCCGTCTTCCGCGAGATCATCAGCGCGTGCTTGTCGATGGAGCAGGAGGTCACGGTGAGCTACCTGGCGCCGCCCGGGACCTTCACCCACATGGCGGCCCTGGCGGCGTTTGGGCTCTCGGCGCGCTATGTGGAGGCCGCCAGCATCGCTGGCGTGTTCGACGCCGTCACCCGCAAGTCGACCCAGTACGGCGTGGTGCCGATCGAAAACTCGACCGAGGGCGGCGTCACCTTCACGCTCGACAGCTTGCTCGACAGCTCGCTGATGATTCGCAACGAGCTGGTGCTCGATGTCTCGCAGTGCCTGATCGGCCGCCACGCAGAGCTCGCCCGGATTCAGCGCGTGTACTCGCACCCCCAAGGGCTCGCGCAGTGCCGGCACTGGCTGGCGAAGAACCTGCCGACAGCCCAGCTCGTCGTCTCCAACTCCACCAGCGCCGCCGCTCGCGAGGCCGCCGCGGACGACGCCTCGGCGGCGGTCGCGAGCCGCCTGGCGGCCGAAATCCACGGACTGACGGTGATCCGCGAAGGGATCCAAGATCGCCCGAGGAACGCCACCCGGTTCATCGTCTTGGCGGAGCACGATGCGCCGCCGACCGGTCGCGACAAGACCAGCCTGGTGTTCTCCACGCCCGACGAACGCGGCGCCTTGAAGCGGACGCTCGAAATTTTCGAGGACGAGCGCATCAACCTGACCCGCATCGAGTCGCGTCCTGGTGCTGGGGCCCTGTGGGAGTATGTGTTCTTTACGGACCTGGAAGGCCACCGCACCGATCCTCCACTGGCGCGCGCGCTCGAGCGGCTCGAAGGACTGTGCCGCATGGTGAAGGTGCTTGGCAGCTACCCTCGGTTCGTCGGTGAAGAAACGCCGGAGCCCTCATCGCAGGCCGCCGCGCCCTGAGGCCGGCCCCGCGCGACCGAGCAGGATTGTCTCCAGGCTGACAGGCCGAGAGCAGCGGACATTTCGCGAAACCGCTGGAAGCCATATATATGTCGGGAACCTCCGGCAGGACGGCTTCATTGGACGACCCCGCACGCAGACCCCCAAGCTCGGTCCCCGTCAGCGACACGCAGGCGCGCGGCGAGGTCCCCGCCTTGCGTTACCGTGGCAGAAATCTGTCGCTCGCCCGCGAGCGCGTGCTCATCGGTCGCAGCGACGAGTGCGACGTCATCATCGACAACTCGCTCGTCTCACGCCGCCACGCGCTGATCGAGATCCAGGGTGATGCGATCACGATTGAAGACCTCGGCAGCAAGAACGGAGTCTTCGTCAACGATGCGCCGTTGATCGGGCGCCTCCGGCTGTCGCTCGGAGACCGCATCGTCATCGGCGACGAGGTCTTGGAGCTGGTCGCGAGCCGCGCCAGTCACAGCGATCGGGTGCCGCGCGATCATGTCACCTTGCACAAGCTCCCTGCCGCCGGCCCCGTCGCTCCGGAGCCCGAGCTCACCCACCGCGCCACCGCGTTCGAGCTGCTCGGCAACGTCTTCGAGAAGGCGCTGGCGCTGGGGCACGGCGAGGACGCCGAGCGCATGATGGGCACGCACCTTCGCAACATGCTCGCTCGGGTGCAAGAAGGACAGTCCCAACCACCGGAGACGCTCGCGACCGCTGCGCGGTTCGCGGTGAAGCTGGCCGCGGCCACCGGCAAGGCCTCCTGGATCGACTTTTCGCTCGAGCTCTATCGCGCCATCGGGCGCCCCCTACCGCTGCCGATCATCGACGAGCTGTATCAGCTGCTGCGCCGCACGCCGGGCATCGACCAGCAGCTGCTGCGCGACTACATCGCCGAGCTGCGCCAGCGCGCCGACCGCCTGAGCCCGCCGGAGCGCTTCGCCCTGCAACGACTCGAAGGCCTCGAGCGCATCGCCGCGCTTTGACGGCGGGCAGAAGGCCACAGCGACAGCCTTCGCGGCTTCGTTCACCGGACGACCATCCCAACCGCGGCGGCCAACCTCGTGCACGAGCGCCTCGGGCGTATCCCCCGAACTCTCAAATCTTCCGTCCGTCCGCGCCTTCCTGTGAACCCAATAGCGGAGCTCGTCGCGTTGGATTCCACGTGCTTTCGGGCCCTTCGGGTCTCGTTTTCGTGGGAGGGAGGGGGGGAAGATTTTTGGGGGAATTTGGCGGATGAGCCCGACGTGATCGTGGCGTCCGGTGGTCGCCGCGGTGTCGGGTCACGACGCTCGATCAAGATTCCGATCGGGGACCGACGACTTCGGGGCCCCTTCCGCTCTTCCGCTCTTGCTGTGACCGATCTGCGATCGGCGCTATAGAGGGCCGCATGAGCCCGCGAAAGCTGGTCGGATTTTTCGTGCGCGGCAGCCTGGTGGTGATTCCGCTGGCGGCTACCCTCTACATCCTCTGGTTGATCCTCGCGACGTTGGATCAGATCCTGCCCGTCGGGGTCCCCGGGCTGGGCCTGATCCTCACCGTCACGCTGATCACCGCCGTCGGGTTTCTCACTTCGAACGTCGTCGGCCGCACCTTCATCGAGACCGCCGATCGCTTGCTGGCGCGGGTGCCGCTGGTGAAGCTGCTCTACAGTTCGATCAAGGACTTGATCGGCGCGTTCGTCGGCGAGCAAAAGCGCTTCACGCACCCGGTCGCCGTCTACTTGAGCCCTGGCAGCCCGGTCAAGGTGCTCGGCTTCGTCACGCGGCCGGGGCTGCACTTTTTGGGCATGCACGACCACGTCGCCGTGTACTTGCCGCAATCCTACAACTTCGCCGGCAACCTCTTGCTGGTCCCGAGCGCGCTGGTCGAGCCCCTGGACGCCAACAGCGCCGACGTGATGACCTTCGTGGTCTCCGGCGGCGTCTCGGGCTTCGGAGTCGGTCAATCACTGCCGCCACCGGCGCCCGCCCCAACCAAGACCCAGGTGATGTGACGCCGGGCATCGCGCGACGGCATCAAGGTCCCTGGCGGGTTTGGGACGGCTGCGCGGCAAGCGCGCTCGGCTGCGCTGCGTACGCAACGGTCGCCTGGGGCGGCATCAAGCGGTGCGAGAGCGAGGCCCAAACGGCATCCCTGAGCTCCCGGGTCCGCCGCTCCCAATCCTGGTAGGCCAACACCGCCAGCACGATCGCCACCGGAAAAAACATCATCCACGCCACGACGAGCACGATCAAAGCGGTGGTGTCGAAATCAGCCGAGATCTTCAGGTCGATGAAGCAGCCGCCCTGGGCTTCGGCGGCCGTGATCTGCACCCTCGGGAACAGGCCGTAGCTGGCGGTCGCGGCCCGACCGCTCCAAGCGTTGGGCATGATGGCGCTCGTCGGGATGCCGCGCTGATACAAGGTGCCCTGGACGGTCTGCACCGCCGACACCAAATCGCCCGAGACTCCCTGTCGATCGACCTTGTCGAGCACGCTCCGAGTCTAGTGCTCCGCCGCGCGCATCGCAAACGGCGTCTCCACTCAAACGGCCTTCGGACACTGCACAATGCGGCGCGTCGGGAGCGGCCCCATCGACGCCATGTTTTCGATCAACCGCTAGCCGTCTTCTGCGCGCCCGCCAACGCCGAGCGGACGATCTCGTCGGCCAAACCCGCCTCGATCCGCAAGAGCTCGCGCAGCTGCCCGAAGAGCTCGCTCTCTCGGAGATCCGCCTGACCGTCGGCGTGCATCAACAAGGCTGCGTTGGCCAGCAAGAGCTCGCGATCGCCTTGTTCGAGCTCGTGCAGCGGGATGTCCCGATCCAGCGAGCGGGGCACGGCCGCAAACTCGAGCAGCTCTCGCTCATCCTCATCACTTGCGTCGAAGCCGCAGAGGAGCCCTTCGATGACGCTCCGCTCGGGCGCCTCGATCCTTCCGTCGGCCCACGCCAGCACGATCAGCGACTTGACGATGCTCTTCTCCGCCGGCGTCATGCATCCCAAAGATAGTCGATTTTTCGTCGAAGCTGTCGCGCCCGACGTGGAGAGGGTTTTGCCTTTTTCACGCCGCGCGCTCTGGCAGTGCCACGCGGCCCACGCGACGGTCACGCGGGCCGCGCCGGAATCGCCCAGGGTTCGTTCGCTCGGGATCTCCCCTGCGGATCGAAATCCGCGCGGGCCAAGCTGGCGAGCGAGCGTTCCGGTCTCGGGGGATTTATCGGGCCAATCGCGCCTGTGGCGGCAGCGCGCTTCGTTTGCTCTACATCTGCCCACACTTCGCGCCGGCGCAGTTTTGGGTAACATCGATCACCGTGGACAGCTCCGACGAGGTGCTCGCGGATCGCGTGGGCCAAAGTGTGGGACCCTGGAAGCTCGAGCGCCTGATCGGCATCGGCGGGATGGCGGCGGTGTACGAAGCCACGGGCCCGGGCGGGCGGCGCGGCGCGCTCAAGCTGCTTCACCCGGAGATGGCGCGGCGCCCCGACGTCCGGGAGCGCTTTCTGCGCGAAGGCAGCGTCCCCAACCAGATCGATCACCCCGGCCTCGTCAAGGTCGAGCAGTTTGGTCAGACCGAGCAGAACGAAGCCTACTTGGTGATGGAGCTCTTGGAGGGCGAGTCGCTCGCCGCCCGCATCGATCGGGTCGGGGTGCTGCCCCTGGAGGAGCTGCTCTCCTATATGGATCAGATCCTCGACGTGCTGGCAGCCGCGCACGACAAAAAGATCATCCATCGCGATTTGAAGCCGGACAACCTCTTCGTGCTGCACAACAATCGCATCAAGGTGCTCGACTTTGGGCTCGCGCGGATGCTGGACGAGGTCCCCGGGCAGTTCAAGACCCGCACGGGCATCGCACTCGGGACGTTGCCGTACATGGCGCCGGAGCAAGCGCTCGGGCGGCGCGGCGAGCTCGATGGGCGGGTCGATGTGTTCGCGCTTGGCGCCACCGCGTTTCGAATCCTGGCGGGCAAGAAGGTCCACGAGGCAGAGAGCGAAGCCGAGCTGCTCATGGCGATGGCCTCCAAGCCCGCGCCGCCGCTCGCGACCGTCGCCCCCGCCGCGCCAAAGGACGTGTGCGCGATCGTGGACATGGCGCTGGCCTTCTCGAAGGAGGCTCGGTATCCCGACGCGCGCACGATGCAAGCCGACGTGCGCGCCGTGATCGCCGGCCAGCGCCCACCGCACGTCTTTGCACGGCGCGCCGCCCGCGAGCAGGCCACCCAGGGCGACCTGCCAGCTCCTGCCGCAAACCAGGTGCGCGGCAGCGCGCCCACCGTCGCCGCGCCGGCCGCCAACCC
>JAEZYZ010000318.1 GCA_023418705.1 Pseudomonadota bacterium
CGCGAAGCCCGGCCAGAGCCCGGTGGCCCGCGGCGCGACGCTCCCCCGGCGGCCGAACGCACCGCCCCCGCGCCCGAGCTGCTGCAGACCTGGCGGCGGATCGTCGATGGGGTGGCGGTCTCACGACCGGAGCTCGCCGCGTTCTTCGAGCACGCCGCGCCGCTCAGCCTGGATGCGGGCGAGCTCGTGCTCGGCTGGGAGCCCGGCAGCGTCTTCGTCTCCGAGGCCACGACGCCGGAGGCGCAGGCGGTGCTCGCCAGCGCGGCGGCCGAGGCGCTCGGCGCCCGCCCGAACCTGCGGTTCGAACAGGACTCCGCCGTCGCGGCCAAGACCCTGACGCTGGCGGCCATCGGCGCAAAGCAGCGAGACGAAGACCTGAAGCGCGCGCTGGCCGACATTCGCCAGCACCCCCGGGTGGCCGAGGCGCTGGAGATCTTCGGAGCTCGGATCAAAGACTTGAAGGTCGTGGAGAGCTGAGCGGCGCTTGCGCGCCGACCCTTCGAGGGGCATATCCCGAAGGCGTGCTGCCCGACCGACTTGCCCGCGTGATGGACCTTTTGGGCCGTCTTCCCGGCGTGGGCGAGAAGACCGCCCAACGCTTCGCGCTATTTTTGGCGGGCAACGCGCAGCTCGGCGAGGCGCTATCGCAGGAGCTCGCCGCCCTGAGCGGATCGATCCGCCCCTGCGAGCGCTGCAACCACCTGTGTGAGCTCTCCGCCGATGGTGAGGCGCTGTGCAGGATTTGTCGCGACAGCCGGCGCGACGCCTCCCTCTTGTGCGTCGTCGCGCGGGTCCAGGATCTTTTGGCCATCGAGCGCAGCGGCGCGATGCGCGGCCGCTACTTCGTGCTCGGCCGGCTCCTGTCACCTCTGGACGGCATCGGTCCCGATGAGCTGCCGCTCGATCGCCTGCGCGCCCGCATCCAGGAGGACGGCATCCGGGAGGTCATCGTGGCGACGCCGGCCTCCGTGGACGGCGAGGCGACGGCGCTCTTGCTGTCGCGCGAGCTCGCCAGCGGGGAGGTCCAAATCTCCCGGATCGCCAGCGGCATCCCCCACGGGGGGGAGCTCGAATACGCCGACCAGATCACGCTCGGGCGCGCGATCGACGGTCGCCGCAGCGTCGATCGTCGGGGCGACCGCTGATTTTTCGAGAGCCGAGGCAGCGCCGCCGCCGCGAAACGGGCCGCCGGGCGCTGGCCCGCTGCCGCAGTTGATTCAGGACCGCCCAGAGGTCAAGATGCGCGCCCGCCGATGAAGAAGTCGAGTGTCACGAGCTCCGGCGCCCCCGCTGCGATCGGGCCCTACTCACAAGCGATCCGTTCGGGGAGCTTGCTCTTCGTGAGCGGCCAGATCCCACTCGATCCGCAGTCAGGGGCGCTGTCGGGCCACGACATCGAGGCGCAAGCGCGCCGGGTGCTGGACAACCTTGGCGCGATCTTGCAGAGCGCCGGGCTCGGCTTCGACGACGTCGTCAAGACCACCATCTACCTGGTCGATCTTTCTGATTTCGCGGCGGTGAACGCCGTCTATGCCAGCTACTTTCACACCGATCCCCCCGCGCGCGCCACCGTGCAGGTCGCAGGCCTGCCCAAAGGCGCGCGGGTGGAGATCGACGCCATCGCCGCCTTCGCTTGAGGCGACGCGGTAGCCCCGGGAGCAGGGTTTGCTCGTTTTGGAGACCATCATGGCCAAGAAAAGCGCAGAATCTTCCAGCGGAGCGACGTTCGACAGCGCGCTCGTCGAGAGCTCGGCGGAGCAGGCCCTCGCGAGCCTCGCGCAGGCCGGGGCGGCCGCCTGCGATTTGATCGACGCCTGGGTAGCGCGCGGCAACGCCGCCGCCGTCGCGGTGGCTGCCGAACAGGGCCAGGGCCCGGCGCGCAAGGCGGCCCGACGTGGCCTCAACGTGCTCAAGTCGCGCGGCGTGGCGCCGCCCGCCCGGGCGCGGGTCGCGACCCTCGGCGCGGCCAAGGGAGACCAGCAGCAAGAGGCCTTCATGCTGCCGCCGGACGCCAGCGGCAACGTGATGTTGGTGGTCGCGTCGCGCGCCCCCACCAGCCGCTGCCAGGCCGTGTTCGCGCTCTTGAACGACGACGTCGGCCTGCTCAGGATCGAAACCGGGGAGCTTAGCCAATCGCAGCTGAAGAGCTCGATGGCGCGCCTGCTGCCCACCGCCGAATCCCGCCCGACGAAGGTGCCGGTCGGCTGGGCCCGAGCGCGCGTCGCCCGTGCGAAGGTCAAACACGCGGAGTCCGGCGCCCACCTGCCGCTTGGCTTGTCGAGCGCGGCCGACCTGCTCGAGCCGGTCCCCGCAGACGCGCCGCCGCACCCGTTCGACGAGGAGGGGCTCGAGCTCAGCGACGAGGACGCGACGGAGCTCGCCAAAAATTGCATCGAGCTCCACCGGCTCCCGGAGTTTCGCGGATGGTTCCCCGAGAAGCCGGCGCTCGACGAAATCCTGAGGAAGGTGGGCGAAAACCTCACGCCCGGGCAGCAGCCGGATCCGGAGCGGGTTCGCGAGCTCATGGACAAGGAGATCGCGGCCGCGACCGATCGCTATTTCTCGCCCGAGCGGCGCGATCAGCTCGTGCGCGCCATGAAGGACAGCGCGCTCAGCGTGCTGGCGCGCGAAGGCGAAACCAAGGCGCTCGAGGTGGTGGCCTGCACGAAGGTGATCGCGCGCGCCGGCCTCATCACCGATCCCCCGCACGAGGTCGGCTTCTTGCGCGGCTTCTTCGAAAAGGGAATGAGCGCGCTGATCGCCCAGAGCGGCGGCAACCTGCGCCTGCCGATCCCGGTGCGGCCCGACCAACCGCCGGCCGAGAGCCCACCGGCGGAAAGCCCACCGGCGGAAAGCGCACCGGCGGAAAGCCCACCGGCCGAGAGCCCACCGGAAGCCAGCCAGGGCTGAGGTGCGTCGAAGGGTTTAGATCAAAGATCAATCAGTCGGGTCGGCCTGGGCGGCCA
>JAEZYZ010000319.1 GCA_023418705.1 Pseudomonadota bacterium
GTCCTGCGCCCGCCCCCCCGCCGTCCGCCCTCGCAGGGCGCCGCCGCGCCGCCGTCGATGACGCCGGGCCAGAAGAACGCCTTGACGTTGCAGGCGCTGGGCCTGCTCGATGAGCAGCTCGAAGCCCGTATCGTGCACTACAAAGCGGAGCTTCAGACCAGCCCCGAGCTCGACGCCGTCACCGCCCAGGTCGTGGCTCAAATCAAGGCAATGCAGGCGGCGGTGGCGGGCGGCGGCGATCGCAAGCCGCCCGGCCAGGTCGAAGAGCAGCAGATCCAGACCTTGCGGGGCCTGCTCGAGCGCGTGTTCGCGGCGGAGTCCGGCACCAACTTCGCGACCCAGACGCTCAAGCCGATCGGGCGGCGCATCGCGAAGTTGTTCTTCGAGAGCGAGCTGCACGACAAGCGCCAGGACAAGGAGAAGGTGATCCACCACGCCGAGCAGGGCGTGTACTACGTGCTCCAGCGCTACAAACACCGGCTCGCGGCCGAGCTCGACGGGTTCACCTACGTGAGCGACGAGATCGCGCAGCTGACCCGCGAGCTCTTGGTGAAGATCGAGCGGGACCTTCAGGTGGGCTTTTTGTCACGGCGATCGCCGGAGCTGAACCGCGTCTTGCTCGTGTACACGTCCGTGCTGACGGATTTTTTGCACCAGCACCTACCGCCGCGGCTGGATCAGCTGTCGAAGCTTGCTATCCGGAACGCCGGAACGGCCAGGCGGGAGGGCAGCCTGGCGTACAAGATCACCGCCGATGGCTTCGGGCCCTTTCGCGCCGAGTGGCAGCGCCTGTTCATGGAGCAGCTCGTGAACTACTGTGGCGACGAGCTGCTCGCCCGCATCGAACGAGAACAGCACGAGCTGCGGGAGGAGACGGTGCGCTTTTTCACCGACCCGCACGTCTTCAGCGAGACCTGCGAGGTGCTCTGCGAGCACCTGTACGATTTCCTCTGCCTCGAGGGGTTCCTCGACCTGCCCGTCGACTGGCGCGCCACGACGCCCCGCGGCTGAGGGGCGCGACAAACCCGCGCCGTCCGTGCCCTGCCCCACGCAATCCTCCCATTCGCAGCGGCCGACCCGAGGGGGGACGATTTTTTCGGTCGGCGGGCGATGAGTTTTCGAGCGCCAAGCGGTCTAACCGGAGTCCTGGGCCCCGCGTCTCAGGCGCCGCCCGCCCCCTGTCCCGCCTTGTCGCCCTCCGGGTGACGGCGATAATCCCCCGCCATGCCGACCGTGACGCTCACTCGACACCTCTACGAGTTCTTTCCGCACCTGCGGGGCAAGGAGCTCGTGGTCGAAGCGGACAGCGTGGCCGACGTGATCGTCGAGCTCGAGAAGCTCGCCCCCGGCATCGCGTTTTATGTCTGCGACGAGCGGGGCAGCCTGCGCACGCACGTCAATGTTTTCATCGGAGAAGAAATGGTCGCCGATCGGGTGCGCTTGAGCGACCGGCTTCGAGCGGATTCCCGCGTCTTCATCCTGCAGGCGCTGAGTGGAGGTTGACAGGTGTCATCAGAACGCATCCTCGTTGGGTCCCGCAAGGGCACGTTCATCGTCGAAAAGCGCCAGGGGCGCTGGAAGGTCGCGCTCGCCGGCCACGCTGGCGCCGGCGTCAACTACGTCGCCCGCGACCCCCACAGCGGAGCTTTGTGGGCCCTGCTCGGTCACGGCCACTGGGGCGCCAAGCTGTCTCGCTCGACCGACGGCGGCCAGACTTGGCAGGACGCGCCCCAAATCACCTACCCGGAGGGCGCCCGCTACATTGGCGGGGTGATGCCCGGCGAGGAACCCGCCGAGCCCGGTGAGGCGAGGAAGCCGAGCTTCAAGGACGCCAAGCTGCTCAAGCTCTGGTGCATCGCCTTCGGCGCACCCGGCCGGGTCTACGTGGGCACCATCCCTGGCGGCCTGTTCGTGAGCGAAGACGGGGGCGAGCGCTTCGAGCTCAACCGCCCGCTCTGGAACCACGAGTCGCGCGGGGGTGACCTCTTCGCTGGCGACGGCACGGGCGTCAACCACTGGTTTGGCACCCCCGCGTCGGAAGGAGAGTTCGCCCCGGGCATCCACTCGATCGTCGTCGACCCGCACGACCCGGAGCGGATCCTGATCGCGATCTCCACCGCGGGCGTGCTCGAGACCACCGACGGCGGCAAGACCTGGCACGGCCGGAACAAGGGCATGGTGAACGACTACCTGCCGAACTCCGAAGCGGAGTGGGGCCACGATCCGCACCTGATCGACCTCTGCGCTTCCGATCCGCGCTTCGTCTGGCAGCAGAACCACACCGGGGTGTTCGCCAGCACGGACGGCGCCAAGACCTGGAAGCGGGTCAGCCAACCGGAGCTCGGGGTGCACTTCGGCTTCCCGGTCGCCGTGGACGACAGGGACGGGCGGGTGGCGTGGCTGGTGCCGGGCAAGTCGGACGACCAGCGCATGGCGATCGACGGCCGCTTGTTCGTGGCCCGCACGGAGGATGGCGGCGAAACCTGGCAGCAGCTCCGCAAGGGGCTGCCACAAGAGCACGCCTACGACGTCGTCTACCGCCACGCCCTGGCCAATGCGGCCGACGTGTTGGCCTTCGGCAGCACCACCGGCAACCTGTACGTCAGCGAAGACCGAGGCGACAGCTGGCAGACCGTGGCCAACAACCTGCCGCCGATCTACTCGGTGCGCTTCGGCTGATCGGCTGATCGGCTGATCGGCTGATCGGCTGATCGGGGCGAGCTATTCGACGATGATGATCGTGCTCTCACACGTGAACAGCACGTCGACGCTTGCCTGGACGTCCATGGAGACGGCTTCGCAAGCCTCAGGGCAGAGCACGACCCGGTCGCCCTCGATGTAAAACGCGTTCGGCAGACAAGCGGCGGGGTCCAGGACCTGTCCGAAGTCCGCCACCAGCGTGTCCCCGCTCGAGTACGACACCGCGATCTTGTCGCGCTCGAGCGTGCGCCCGTCCGGGGTCGCCGGGATGGCGAAGTCGCAGGCGAGCTGCGCGCGAACGATCACGTCCTCGGCGATGCGGTTGAAGACCACGTCGTAGTTGGCAAATTCGCAGATCGGGAAGCGCAGCCCGCCCGTCATGATGGACAGCTCTTGATAGATCTGTCCGGCCGTCGTGACGTCCGGACAGACCTCGGTCTGGATCGGCTCGCTCGGCAGGTACGCCTCCGACGCCACCGGCTTGCCAGCCAGGCCGACGATGCTGTGAAAGATGAAGCTTGGGGCATCCGGCGTCCCGAACTCGGGCGCCATCTCCGTGAGCAGCTGCACGAAGGTGCCCGCTGGCATGTCTTCGGTGTCGTCGCTCATCTCCAGGAACACCTTCTTGGCGCCGGGGCGTAGCCATTCATGCCAGCCGAGCGCGGTGCTGCCGGAGTTGTCGTCGCCGTCGTCTTCGCTCGTCTCGCCGTTGTCGCAGGTGCTCTGGCAGGCGCCGCCGAACGGGGCCATGTACGTGTCCAGGATGCGATCGAACGAGTCATCGCTCTCGATCTTCGTGTCGAAGTGATAAAACCGCTCGGAGATGCCGGGGGCCTCTGCTGGGCAGCTGGTGAGCGTGCTGAGCGGCGCGCTCACGCACAGCGAGGTGTTGTCGTCGTCCCGATGGCGCGAGATGGCGATCAGCCGGTAGTCGACGCCGCTGCTCTCGAGGATGGTGGCGAAGTTTTGGTTGATGTTCGCCTCCACCGACATCAACTCCTCGTCCATGCTGCCGGAGTTGTCGACGATGAGGATGATGTCGACCGGCTCGGTCTCGAGCACCGCGTCGGCGCTCGCGCGGCCGCACTCCTCACCGCCGCCGGTGGCGCCCGCGCCAGCGTCCGGATCGGTGCTCAAGTTGCCGCCGGTGCCGCCGACCGCACCGACGCCCGCGCCGCCGGTGCCGCCCGCCGGGCCCATCCCGCCCGTCCC
>JAEZYZ010000110.1 GCA_023418705.1 Pseudomonadota bacterium
TGATCCCCCAAGGCGCCCCAAGCACCACCGACGCCAGCCCACCGGTCGACTCCCGCCCCCACCAGCGCTGGTACCCTCCCAGATCCAGCGCCGCTCCCCAGTCACCCCGCACGAAGCCGCCGCTGGCCGTGCGGAACAAAAGCGCCAGATCCGTCCCGCTGCCGAAATGAGTGTGCAGGCGCCCGATGCCACCGAAAATCACCGACCCGAGCGGCGGCGAGCCCAAGCCCGTCTCGATCTGCAGCGACGGCTGCCACTCGTACCCTTGGTCCTGCATCTCGATGGCCGACGGCCCAGCGCCGACGAAGATCCACGACGACACGTCCGCCCGAGCTACCGGAGACCAAGCCAGCGCACAGAGCGCCCACGCCGCGGGCAGCAACGCTTTGAAGTCGACCAACACTGCCGCCGGGACGTACTGCCGCCTGCCCGAGCCTGCAACTGTTTTTGGCCTGCCTGCGGGACGAGCAACGCCGAGCTTCAGCCACGCAGGTCTTCTGCCAGCGCCCTCCGCGTCGCCTCCCCCAGCTCCGACTCTGCCGTGTAACTCGGGTGCTCCACGCCGAGGCGCACCGAAGCGCGCCCCTGCTTCAACGCCGCATAGGCCGTCTCCGAGAGCGGGACCTTCAAATAGTGAACCGCGGTCGTCCGGTCCGTGCGAGCACCCCGCGCCTCTCCGACCGCGGCCAGACGCTCGCCCTCGACCCACAGGTAGAAACGGTCCTCGACGCCCGCCAACGCGACCAGCATCCGATCCCGCTCCGCGCGATCGGGGTACTCGATGAACAGGGTGGCCGACAGCTCCCGTTCGCCGGGGATGAGCTGATTGTAGGTCGACAGCTCGTGTTCGATCGCGCTCTCTTGGGTGATGCGCTCCGTGCGCAACATCTCTTGGATTTGATGCAGCACCGTGTCGTGGTTCTCGAACAGCGCGGTCATGTTCGGGCCGAGCGGCACCCGGCGGTGGCGCTTCAGCTCGATGATCCGCCGGCGGAAGTGCTCACGGATCCCTTCGTACGCCCCCAAATCCAAGAGCTCGCTGCGCTCGACCGGTTTCATGCCACGCCTCCAGATCGATCGGCGACGCGGCGCGCGTCGTCCGGCACCGCGTGATCCTCGTCGGCGGACGCGTCGAGCCCGTAGGCTTGCGCGAGCGCGACGATCGGGTGCACCACTTGCTTGCCGTTCTCCTTGTAGATGCGCAAGCCTGCCAGGCTGCAGTCGCCCACCACCAGCACGTCGCCCTCGTCATGGGCGTTCGTTACGGCCTGCGCAAGCTTCCGACCATAGCGCGCGCCTTCCTCGTAGAAGCGGGCTTTCATGCCCCAGGTCCCGTCGACGGCGGAACAACGCTCGATCACGCGCACCTCGGTGTCGGGCAACAGCCCGAGCAGGCGGGCGCCGGGGATGCCGACCTTCTGAGCGCGCAGGTGGCAAGCGGCATGGTAGGCCACCTTGCCGAACCCCCTCACGAAGTCGCGGTTCAGCTGCTTCTGCCGGCGCAGCCCGTCCAAAAATTGCATCAGGTCCTGGGCGGACGTGGCCACATGCGCTGCCGCCTCGGTGCCGACGTACAGCGGCCATTCTTTCTTCATCGTCATCCCGCAGGTCGGGCCGGGAACGACGACGGGCAGCCCTTGGCGCGCGTACTCGACCAGGATCTCGACGTTTTGCTGCATCTTCTCGGAAGCGGCGGCGATGTTGCCGCCGTCGAGATTCGGCATCCCGCAACACGTCAGCCCCGGCGGCACGATCACCGAGTAGCCGTTCTTCTCGAGCACCCCCACCGCCGCCCGCGGCACCTCGGGAAAGTTGAAGTCGCCGTAGCAGGTCGGGAAGAGCACGACCTGGCCAGCCTGGCCCGCCTCCGGCGCCGGCTTTCGGCGTGAAAACCAGGCGTGGAAGGGCTCACGAGCGAGCGGCGGGAGCGGAAACTCCGACGCGATCCCGGTCAGCGTCTCGGTCGCCCGTCGCACCAGCCGGTTTTTGTTGACGAAGTTGACGAGCGGCGCGACCGGTCCGGATCCGGCGGCCCCGATGAGCTGCGGCTCTCCAAGGACGCGGTCGACGACCGGGACGCCATCGCGGCGAGCGCGCTGCGCCTTCTCGCGCAGCATCAGACGAGGAAAGTCGAGCAGCTCGTAAGCGCCCTCGTCCGCCGTGTAAGGGCACTTGATGTAGCAGAGCTTGCACTGCCAGCAGTGATCGCTCACGTTCGCAAACGTCTCGGCCCCGACGGTCTCCGCACCTTCGGCGCGATCGGCGCCGATCTCTGCGTCGATGTCATCGAACAGCAGCGGGAACGAGCCGCAGTACGTCACGCACATGCGGCACTCGTGACAGATCTGGAACGTCCGCCGCAGCTCTTGCTCGAGATCGCGTGGATCCCAATAGCGCTCGTCGTGCGGATCCCAGACCGGCGGGCGCGCTGGTGCGCGCGGAGGCACTTTACTCATCGCGGTACGGCTACGTCGACGGGGGCCCTCGCCGGGGCCGTCGCCTCGAAGCGGAGGCGACGGTCCGGCGCGAGCAAGCAGGTGCGGGTCAATCCAAGCTGCCGAGGGCCTTGGCGAAGCGCCCGGCGTGCGACTTCTCCGCCTTGGCCAAGGTCTCGAACCACTCGGCGATCTCCTCGAAGCCTTCCTCGCGAGCGGTCTTGGCGAACCCGGGATACATCGTCTCGTATTCGTAGGTCTCACCGGCCACGGCGCTCTTCAGGTTCTTGGCCGTGTCCCCGATCGGTTCGCCGGTCGCGGGATCTCCCACTTGCTTCAAGAAATCGAGGTGCCCGTGGGCGTGACCGGTCTCCCCGTCGGCCGTGTCTTTGAACAGGCCGGCGACCTCCGGATAGCCCTCGACGTCGGCCACCTTGGCGAAATACAGGTAGCGGCGGTTCGCCTGCGACTCACCGGCGAACGCCTCCTTGAGGTTGTGGTGGGTCTTCGTTCCTTCGAGCTTCGGCATCTGACTCCTCCGGGCTTGGCCCATCCAACGGGCCCCACAAGCCCGCAAGACATTAGGACTTTGTGCGCCGGGGTCAACCGTTGTCGCCGCTGAGCAGCGCCGCCAGCCCCTTGGCGCCCAGAACGGCGTAGTTTCGCACGCAGTTGTTGAAGACCGCGTGTGTCCGCTCCGCGCGGTGGCGCAGGTCTGCGAGCGGCCCGACCCAGCGCGCCAGCTCCTCGGGGCCGTACAAGTAGTCGAAACGTTCGTGAACCGTGGCGCCCTGCTTCATCCAACCGGCGGTGTTGTGGCCATGGAATCGCACCACGGCCAACCGCGGGTTGGTCACCTCGACGATCGGCGGCACCCCTCCCCGCTCCACCTCGGGCTCGTCGACGCAGACATAGACCAGCCCATGCTCCCGCAGCAGGTCGAACACGCGGCGCCGCCGCTCTGGCAGAAGCCAGCTCTTGTGCCGGAACTCGACCGCCAGCGGCAGCGGTTGCCAGCGTTCGGCGACCTGCTCGATCCGGCGCGCGTTGCCGCGCGTCGCCGTGAACCACGGCGGGTACTGCAGCAGCACGCAGCCCAGCTTGCCCGCCCGCTCGAGGGGCAGCAGAAACTCGCGGAAGCGGCGTTCGATCTCGAGCGACAGCTCGGGCGCGAGCTTGTCCGGGTAGACCCGCCCTCCCTGACCTGTGGCTTCGAGCTCGGCTTTGAGATCGGCGGGCAGTCGGCGCACGTCGATGGGATGGCCGGTCAGCACCGGGTGCGCTTTGACGTCGAACACGAACGACGCCGGCGTCCAATCCGCCCAGCGTTCGGAGGTTTCGGGTGGGAGCAGCGCATAGTAGGTGGCGTCCACCTCTACCAGACGGAAATGCTCGGCGTAGAACTTCAGCCGCTCCTCGGGGCTCTGCGACGGCTTCGGATAGAAACGGCCGCTGTCGAGCAGCGTCTTGTCGGTCCAACCCGCGGTGCCGAACGCCAAGCTGCCGACGACCGCCGGCACCGGCGCGCGCTCGCCGAGCGCGGTCGCCCCGGCGAGCCGCTCCGGATCTGGCGCGAGCAGCCGCGGCGGCTCGCATTTTTGCTCACTGGCGCGTCGGGTGGCGGTCAAGCTCGAAGGCTCCAATGGCCAGCTTGCCGCGTCTGGGACGCGGTGTCGAACGCTCGAAGCGCGATCCGTTCGGGCGCGGCGGCTGGCGCTCCGGGAGCAGCAGCGGGCGTGGGATCGCATAGGCGCCCAGCGCCAGCGTTTGCGCCGAGGCGGCACCCGCCAACGGGCTGCCGGGGCGTGGCCGCAAGTCGAAGGCGTTCAGGTCCCTCACCCCAGGCTCCGGGCCGTAGCGCGTCTCCTGCCACTCCTCCGGCACGTTGACGGCGCCCGCGCTCACCCAGTTGGCGCTGCCTGCGATGATGCGCCTGCCTTCGGACCAGCGCGTCTGCTGCTCACGCAGGACGTTCACGGCGCCGTCGCCGAGCATGATGAAGGCGTTGTTGTGCATCTCCACGCTCTGCAGCCCGTGGAACAGGCGAAACACGCTGCTGCCCCCCGGCCGCACCACGAACGTATTGTTGACGAAGCGGTAGCGCCCGTCGGTCTGGCCCGTGCCGTCGCCGCCGATCCGAACGACGTAGAACGGATTGCGCTTCACGAAGACGTTGCCCACCACGTCCGAGTCCTCGCGCGCCAGACCAGGGTCCTGGCCATCAGGGCCGATGAGCTCGAGCTCGTGATAGAGCGCGCCCTCGATCCAATTGTAATAAATCTCGTTCCGCTCAGCGCGCGATTTGACGGCGTTGCCGCCCAGCGTATCGTGGACGAAGCTCTGCTGCATGCGGAAGACCGCGCCGGGGTGGGCGCTCTCGTCGGTCGCCATGTAGATGCAGTGGTGTCGATCGCCGCCGCCGCAGGCGAACACCTCCACGCCCTCGAGCGTCAAGGACCCCGAGTCGTCGTCCGCACCCAAGATGCCATGGGTGCGGCAGTGGTGGACGACGCTGTCCCGGAGCGTGATGTCGTGCGCGTGATGAAACACACAGCGCCGTGACGCCCCACTGATGTCGAAGCCCTCGAGCACGTAGTGGTCGCCCCGCAGCTCCACCCCCACCTCGATCCCGACGATCTTCGGCAGACGTCCGTCCTTCGGCACGCCGCGGATCACGATCTTGGCGGCTGGTGCCCCGGGACGGTCGAACACCACGTCCCCCTCGTAGGTCGCTGCCCCGTCGACCAGCACCAGATCGCCCGGCTCGACCAGCGCGGCGACCTGCTTCAACGAGCGCAGCTCTCGGCTCGGCCCGACGCGGAGCACGCGCCCGTGTGCGCCCGGCGCGGGCGTCGCCGCCGGCGCGGCAGCTCGTCCGAGATCGAGCCGCTTGCTCTCCGGCGGCTCGTCCATCGCGATGAGCCCGGTGATCACCCCGGGCGGCTCGGGCGGGGACGGGGGCGACGGCGCCGCGGATCGAGAACAGCCCGAGCCGGCGCCCGCCAGCAAGGCCAGGATCAGCACCCACGAACGAGCCACCAACATGCCACCACGATAAGCACGCTCGTCACCCCGGGGAGCGGGGGCGCGGGCAGCTCACGGAGAATTCGTGGACGGGCCGCCGCCGCCGGCGTTCGCGCAGCAGCGAAAGCCCGTCTCGATGCCAGCGTAGTAGCGGTCGTGCGCTGTCTGACGTGCGCGGCAGTGGTTCTGTCCGGGCTGCCAATACGCTCCCTTGAGCGCGACGCCGCCCGTCGCCTCGTCGATCACGCTTTCTTCGAGGTTTCCACTGAGGTCCAGCACGCCGAAGGGGCTCGCGCAGTCGGGGAAGTCCCCCGGTGCGGCGCGCAGATCCGCGAGCTTGCCCGACCCCTCGAACAGGTCGGTTCGGTCGATGTGACACGCGCTCGCGTCCCGCTCGAAGCCGTAGGGGTACGGTTGCATTCGTTCCCCCTCACAAGCGAAGTTCCACTCGGACTCCAGGCATGGGCGCTTGCCTGCGGCGGCGCAGAGCCGCTCCGCGTCGGCCAGGCTGGCCTCGTTCATCGGCAGCGTCTCGCCAGGGGCGACATACTCGAACCGGTCGATGCAAAAGCGCAAGCGAATGCGCGCAGACCGGCACACCGGCTGTTCGTCATACCGCTCACAGCGGAAGTGGGTGTACGGCGGACCGTCCTGCAAGTACGCGAGGCAGCGCTGCTCGACAACGGGGCAATAATCCCCGTCCACCAACACCATGTCCGGCGCGCACGCCCGAGCGCGCGCCGGCGCGGCGGTCGCGGAACGCGCGGCGTCGCGTCGGTCGAGCGACGGCGGCTCGCTCGGACTGGCCTGCTTGTCACGGCACTGAAGCGGCAGGACCAGCACGAGCGCGTGTGCGAACGATCGGACGACGCGGTTCACCAAGGAGGCTCGGCATTCAAGCGCCGTTCCAACCGCCAATGGGAGCGCCGCCGCCCGAGCTCCCGAGCCTGAGCCGAGCAGCCGAGGCAGCGGTAGCGTCATTTCTACCGCTCAGCCCTCGCCCCTCGTGACCCCGTGGCCTATAAGCCCCGGACCATGTGGTTCATGTACCTCGTTCCAATCTTCGCCATCGTCGGCGTCCTCGTCTACACCACCATCGCGCGCCGCCGCATCGCCAGCGCGGTCGCCGGCGGGCAGGGTCCCGAGCTGTTTCATCAAGGTTACGCGGGCTACTTCTCGAGCTTGGCAGGAGAAGAGCGCATCGTGGGTGTTTGGCCCGGCCTCGCCTACACCGGGTCGAGCAGCGAAGCCGGTCGCCTCGCCGGAGCGCTGGCCAACTACGCCGCTGCCAACACGATTGGGGTGTCCAAGTACACCCCCAACGTCTACGTCGCGGTCACCTCACGCGGGCGTGTCCTGGTCGCCGAGGAGTACAGCGAGCTCGGCGATCGCGGCAACTACCGCGAGGTGCTGACCCTGGCTCCAGGAGCGACCGCCGTCACCGGTGCCGCCGCCGTGCCGGGGCATCAGGGCAACGCACCGAAGAACCCGTTCGATCCGCGCACTCCGCTCGAGCTGACCACCTTGACCGGCCCGGGCGAGCAGCACTACAGCGCCTGGCTCTCCGCTCACGGCCTAGAGGTCGCCAGTCAGCAGCGATCGATCGCGGCGGTCTTGCCGATCGACGAGGGCACGGCGTCTGCGTTGTGGCAAGCCGCCCAGCAGCCTGCCCCGGCGGCGTGAGCTCAGCCCCGCTTGATCCGGCGGAGCCGCTGCAGCCACCTCGGCGCTTCCTCTGGGGGAAGCGCGCCCAGCGTATCGGCCACGTAGGCGTTGCGCTCGCCCATGGGCTTCGCCGGCCCGACCGTAGAGTCCACGCTCGTCTGATGCTCGAGCTCGGCGTTGAGCTCCGCGCCGATCAAGATCGCCAGCACCGAGAAGTAGATCCACAACAGCAATACGATCACCCCGCCGAGGGCGCCGTAGGTCCTGTTGAAGCGCCCGAAGTTGGTCGAGTACGCGGAGAACACCAGCGAGGCCAGCGTCCACATGAGCGTCGCCAGCACCGCTCCCCAGCTGACCCAGCGCCAGCGCGGCGGCGTTCGGTTCGGCGCATGCCGGTAGAGCACCGACAGGCCGGTCGCCACCGCGGCTCCCAGCGCCGGCCAGCGCCCCAGGGTGACGGCCCGCTGGGTGGCACGACCGAGACCGAACTCGTCGAGCAGGTGCGGCAGCACGGCGATCGTGGCGATCGCCACCACGACGAACAGCATGATCCCCGCGGTGAACTTGAGGGCCAACCAACGCAGCCGAAGGTACGACCGCGTCTCCTTCTCGTCGTAGGCCATGTTGATGCCCGTGATCAGCGCGTGCACGCCGCCCGAGGCGGTGAGCACCGTGATGCTCAAGCTCATGGCCAACCCGACGCCGAGCGTCGAGCTCGAGCTTTTGACGATCTCATTCAGCTGCGCGGCGAGCAAGGCGCGAGCGGCGTCGGGCAGCGCCGCCGATAGCTCGTGCAGCTGTCGAGCGACGTCGGCGGGGTCGGCGAGCAACCCATACAGGGAGACGACGCCGATCAAGCCCGGGAAGATCGCGAGCATCGCGAAGAACGCCACGCTGCCTGCCACCATCGGCATGTGGTCGGCGAAGAACTCGCCGTGCACCCGCCAGAGCACGTCCCGCCATCCCCGCCAGGGGATGCGCCAGGGTGACGGGGCGTCCCGGCCCCGTCCCGGTTCGAGCGACGGCTCAGGGGCGCGGCCCTCGCCAGCAAGCCTTCGATCAGGTGGGTCCGCCAAGCTGCTTGCCTTTACCCAACGCGCGGAAGTCCGCGGGGAGCGCGGCGGCACGGCAAAAGGTCCATCACCGTCCCGCAGCGACGATCTCGCGCTCGATGTCGCGAGGTGAGATCAGCCCCGAAAACCGAAACACCTCGCGACCGTCGCGATCGAGGAGCACCAGCGTCGGCACCCGATCGATCCGCCCGAACCCGCCCGCGGGCTGCTCCACCGAGCCGCCGGACACCGCCACCGGGTAGCTCAGCTCGAGCGTCGATCGAAAGACGTCGGCGAGGACGGCGTACTTGGGCGGCTCGAGCACCACCGCCGCGGCGTTGATGCGGCCGCCCAGGCGCCGCACGATGCCATCCAGCCGGCGCGCCTGCAGCTGCGAGGGCGTGTCGTAGGTGGTGACGAACAAGATGGCGGTGACGCGGCCCCGAGCGTCGCGATGCGAGAAGCGACGCCCATCGGTCGTGCCGAAGTCGAACGCCACCGGTCGCTCAGTGCGGGGCCGCGCGGGCGCGGTCTCTGCGGGTGTGTCCGTAGCGGTCGCACAGCCCGTGCAGAGCAGCGCCGCGAGCAGCCACGGCGAGCATGCAAATGCCAAGCGCTGCGCCTGCGGCAACATCACCGCTCGGGTAGGAGGCCGGCTTCGCTGCGAGGGCCGAAGAGATCCGCGAACATCTTGAGCGGCTCCGGGACGGGCCGCCCGTTGCGAGCATGAGCCACGACCGCGTGCGCCAGCTCGTCGATGAGCGGCTTGAGGGGAGTCGACTCCAAGAGCACCCCTGCCACCTCCGCGCCGGGGGTCGGTGCGGCGGCGCGGTCGACGATCGGATCGTGCTTGACCCACTCGAACCCGGCGCTGGTGGTGTAGCCGCACGCCAGCACCTGCACGAAGTCCAGGTACAGCGGCGCCACCAGGGTGGCGATGCGCGTGCCCTGCCGTGTCGTGCCGCACAGCGCGCGCGCCGCGGCGCGGGGGGTCGCGCCGACGTCGGCGGGACCGATCGCCGCCGAGATGCGCTCTCGGCGTGCCGGATCCCCCTCCACCGCCAACAGCGGTGCGTACACCGCGATCCGCGGCACCTTGAGGCGGGGAACGTCTTGCTCGAGCGCGAGCAGCCACTCGTCACGGCCGCCGGCGTCGAGCTCCTTGTACGCCATCGCCGCGGCGAGCGCCGCCTCGGCGTCGGTAGCCAGGGCCTCGAGCCATTCGCACCAGGCATCGAGCAAGCGAGGCTCGGCGGGCTTCGACTCCCGCTTTGGGGGATCGTGGCGCGCGGACTCGGACATCGTCCCCCGAAGCTAGAGGATCAGCGGCAAGCCCGCAACCGACCGACAGCGAGCGCCATGCTGCTTTTGGTCGGTTGTATTTTTCTCGGCAGTCGCCCCTGACTCGTCGCCTCTACCCCTTCGGAAGTGCTCGCCGAAGCTGACCGCCAAGGGCTCCGCGGATCGCCCTCCGAGCGCGGCGAGGTCGCACACGACGTGCCAACGTCGGGGGCCGCGGCCCCCTCGGAAACATCCGGCAACAGGACCGCCGTGATCCAAGGAGCGTCTCGACCAAGGCTCACGCACACACCTCCAAGCGATGCAGCGACGAACGGCTCGCCACGCCAAGGCCGTCGGTCGCGGAAAATGAAACTCTCGCGAGCCGCGAGCCGCGAGCCGCGAGCTGTTGCGAACGCGAGGGGGGCTCTCACCCGACAGCGGGCTCGGACGCGTCGGGGTCTCTGGTCTGACAAACCAATCGGGGCGCCAGCTCGGCTGCCAAATCGAACAAGAGCTCGTCGAGCGCTCCCGCTCGTGAGCGCGGGGCGGCCGCGATGAGCTCTCCGGCACCCGCAGCAAAAAGGATACCGACCCCTTCGCTCGCCTCGAGCACGGCTTTGACGAACACCTCGTCCGGCGCCGAAACCTTCAGCTTGCGGATCACGAGGTCGCCGTCGATCAGGTCAGCAAAGTCGCGCAACTCGACCACACCCTAACACGCCTCGACCCGGGGACCGCCGACCGCCGTGCTTCGAAAACGTTCCCGGCCGAGCGGTGATGTGCCGAGCCTCGCCGGTCACCTGACCGATCGGGCGTGGCTCGGCCACCTGATTGGATTTGTCGCAGCCCCCGCCACGCTGCACAATCTCGCCCGTGACATCGCCCCAGCGCCCCGGACCTGCCGCTCTGCCCGCTCCTGGCGGAGAGGACGACGAGTTGATTGGGCTCGATGACGACGCTCCCGATCTCGGGGACGCCGACACTGAGCAGCTCGGTCCCGAGGACCCGCAGGAACAGATCATCGATCCGTTTCCGGACGAGGACGAGGTCGACATCGATGACCAGGCGGCCTCCGACTTGGACATCGGCTCGGTCGTCGAGACTGCTCGGAGCAACGATGAGGTGGGCGGGGACGAGATCGTGCTGGACATTGGCGAGCTGCTCGACGACGTGCCGGAACACGAGGCGATGGGCGCCGAGGATGCGGCGGGGCCGCGCGACCTCGATCCGTCGGCCGATCTCGAGCCGCTGCCGGAGGTGAGCGACTCGGGCGACGAGATCGGGACCGAGGAGGGGATCGAAGGGCTGGTCTCCGGCGAGCTGCCCAGCCTGGACGCGGACGAGGATGGAGACTTCGTCCCGGACCTGGGCGACCCCCGGCTGGGCGGCATGCTGCTCGACGACGAGGCTCCGCTCGAGGTCGGCGTCGAAGCCTGGCTCCTGCACCTGCTCTCGGAGGTACCGGCGCCGCTGTCGGCGCTCGACCTCGACGAGCGCGCGGTCCTGCTGGCTGAGCGCACCCTCTGGTCCGTCAGCTCCGACAACCTGGAGGTCGAGCACGTCGCGGCCAGCGCACAGCGGGTCGCAGCGCTCTGCAGCCTGCCCGATGCGGTCAACACCATCGTGTTCACCACCAGCGCCGGCAAGCTGCTGCGAACGAGCCGCGCGGGCAACGACGCCGAACCGCGAGCCGTCCACGTAGACCGCGGCCCCGCCGGCAGCGAGGGTCAGCTCGTCGAGCTCTGCCGCATTGCGGGCGCGCTCCTCGTGCGCACCTCGACCGGGCGCGTGCTGAAGAGCACGGACTTCGGGCAGAGCTTCACGCCGGTGGCCTTGCCCGGCGCGGCGCTCGCGCTCGGCAGACACAGCGAGCGACCGCTGGTCCTGGTGAAGCATTCGAATCGCGTCCAGCTCTACGCCGGCGACGACCTGCGGGCGCCGCTGCAGCCGACCAGCCCGAGCATCGGCATCGACGACGGTCCCGTGCTCGGTCTGGCCGAGGCCGGCGATGTGGTGGCTCTGCTGACGCGCGATCAGGGGCTCTACGTTTCGAGCGACGCTGGCAAGAGCTTCCGCCCGGTTCCGGGCTCGCGCCGCGCGACCGCCATGACGGCCGGCAGGTTGCACGGCGCTCCGACGATCTGGCTGGCCCTGCACTCGGAGGATCGCGACGACGCACGGATCGTCAGCGTGCACCCGGAGACCTTCGCCATGACCCGGATGGCTGCGCTCGAGCCGGAGCTCGTCGGCGGCACCCCCGATGGCTCTTCGAGGATCGTCGCGTTGGCTTGGGACGAACAGCGCGGCCGTTTGTGGCTCGCCGGGAGCGGCGGCGCCGCATACCTGATGTCTCCGAAGCACAGCTCCCGTCTGAGCTCCTAGACACGGCTCCGGTTCACGTCGGCGGGAGCGGCCGGGTGCGTCCTCGCGGCAGCGAGCGCGCCGATTTATTGGCCCATCGGGGTCACCTCGGCTAGGCCTGAGAGCGACCATGGGCCTCGTCGTTCGCAAGTACGGCGGCTCGTCGCTGGCAGATCTGCCCAAGCTGAAGGCCGTCGCCGATCAGCTGGCGGCCCGGCACCGCGCCGCCCAGCCTACCGTGGTGGTGGTGAGCGCCATGGGCAAGACGACCGAGGAGCTGCTCGCGCTGGCGCGCGCCGCGGCCGAGCAGGCATCGGCCGATGCGGGGCCCGGGCGCCGCGAGCTGGACATGCTGGTCAGCACGGGGGAGCGCGTGAGCATGGCGCTCCTGGCGATCGCGCTGCAGGCCCGCGGGGTTCCGGCCGTGAGCTTCACCGGCTCGCAAGCAGGGATCATCACGACCGAGCACCACTTCGACGCGCGCATCCTCGAGATCCGACCCGACCGCGTCCGAGCCGAGCTCTCGCAGGGACGCGTCGTGATCGTCGCCGGCTACCAGGGGGTGAGCCGCGCGCGGGAGATCACGACGCTCGGTCGCGGCGGCTCGGACACCACCGCGGTCGCGCTCGCCGCGGCGCTCGGGGCCGAACGCTGCGAAATCTACAGCGACGTCGACGGGGTCTACAGCGCCGATCCCCGGCGCATCCCGCAGGCGCGCCACCTGCCGCGCGTGGACCACGCCTGCATGCAGGAGGCGGCCGAGCAGGGTGCGCGCGTGCTGAACGCCCGAGCGGTCGAATGGGCCCGCCGGCACGGCGTCGTGGTGCACGCCCGCCGGACCAGCGACGGTGAATCGGGAAAACAGACGCTCGTCGCGCCGGCGACCACCGCGACCCCCGCCATCATCGTCGCCGATCCCGATGTGGCGGTCCTGCGTGCCCCGATGGCGGCGAGCCGCGCGCTGCTCGATCGGCTCGACCGGCATGGGCTCGCGCTGCGCGGCGCGTCGTTCACGGACACGGAAGCACGCTTGCTGGTGTCGTCGGCCAACGCCCCGCTCGCTGTTTTGGACGCCCCCTCGGCGATCGTGGAGCGCGACTACGGGACCGTCAGCGTCGTGATGCCCGGCTTCGATCGACCCGGACAGGTCGCGCGTGCGCTGTCCGTGCTCGACGCTCCCCCGGCCGGGGTCTTCGCCTCTCCGCTGCGGGTGACCTGTCTCATCGAGCGCGAGCGCGTGCCTGCCGCGGAGCGCGCGCTGCACGCCGCCTTCGCCGAGGGAGCGGCACACCTGCCGCTGGCGTGTTGAGCAGAGGCGGTTGACGTGCGGCTCGAGCGTGACCACGCCTTGGGTCTTCGCCACGAGCGCCCGAGGCGCCGGGGCGAACGCGAAGGGAGGTCATATGCCGCTCATCAAGCGAACACCCAGAAGCAAAACGAAAGCCACCTTGGCACGTGCTGCGGCGGCCGTCGAAGGCGCCGCCAGCCGCGCCGGTCGGAGCCTCGGCGGCGCATCGAAGACGGCGCGCAGCAAGAGCAGCGCTGCGCGCAAGGCAGCCACTCGCAAAGGCGCAAAGACGGCCGGCAGCGCGGCCAAGGCCTCGCGCAAGGCCGCCAGCTCGGCGGGCAAGCGGGTGGCCGACGGCATCGCGGCGGCCGACGCGGCGGTGCAAGGCGCGCTCGGCACGTTGCGCAAGCGCAGCGTCCGCCGACGCATCAAAAAGACTCAGAAGGCCACCGGCCAGCTGGCGCGCGAGGCCCAGCGGCTGCTCGGCGGCAAGCCGAAGCGGCGGGGCCTGCTGCGATCACGCTGAACGTGGCTCGCCGCCGTCATCGGCGCTGATCCGATCCAACATCGACTGGTACAGATCGCGCTCCGATGACTGGCCCGCGGCTTCGGCCGCGGCAACGAGGCGCAGCAGGACGGCACGAGCGGGAGGCAACAGCCGCGCTCGTTCGCGCGGCGCGGCGTCCTCGATCTGCCCCGCGAGCAGCGCCAACAACTCCTGATCGCGGCCCAGCTGCTCCAGCACCGACGCCAGCCGCAGCACGTCCTCGATCGCCTCCGGGTTGGCGCGCACCGCGGCTTGCAGCCGCTCCGCGGCGGCCGCCAGCTGCTCCAGGCTCTCGTCAGCAGGGGGTGGCGCGGCGCCTTCGCCGGGAAGATCCGTCACGCCGGGCCCGTCCTCGAGCGGAGGCAGGACCGCCTCCGGCTCGAGCGGACCGGGCTTGCGCAACCCAGCGGCAAGCGCCGCCACCTCTCGGTAGGCGCGGGCCACCCGCTCCGATCGCGGCGCCATCCGAAGCGCGACCGACAGGTGGCGCTCTGCCGCCAGGACATCGCCCAGCTGCTCGCGCTCGAAGCGACCCGCCTCCAGCAACCACTCGGCGCCGTTCGGATCCGGCGGTCGCTGCTCGGCGAGCCGCTCGCGCAGCCGAGCGTACGCGAGGCTGGCGCCCGCGAGATCGCCGATGCTGGCAAGCCAATGAGCTTCCCAGCGCACGGCCTCGGCGCGCCGGGGCCCATCACCCCGCACCTGCCGCACGCGCGCGATGGCTTGGGGCAGGTCTCGCAGGTGGGAGGCGAGGAGCTTGGCCAGATCGATCAGCACGTCCGCCGGGGCTTGCCGCGCCTCTGCCAGGCGCGCCGCGCGCTCGAACAACGACAGCGCGCGGTCGGGCTGCCCCAGGCGCAGGAGCGCCCGGCCGAGGCCTGCCGTGCACTCGACGTCGTCCGGAACGTAGCGCAGCGCCCGCTCGAACTGGCGGCCCGCCTCCCGAGCGAACCCGGCCTCGAGCGTCAGCTCTGCCACCAAGCGGCAGCCGTCGAACCGAGCGCGGGCTCCCCGCGCCGCGGCTTCCAGCTGCTCGGCGTCCTGCAGCGCGCCGTCGATCTGGCCGAGCCGCAGCCGAAGCGTCAGCCGATCGAGCCGCACCGCCGCGAGCGCCGGAGCCCGCGCGACGGCGTGATCGAGATCCGAGAGCCGGTCGTCGTCGGAGATCGCGTGACCGGCGCTCTCGGCGAGCCAAAGCGCGGCGAGCGGCGCGAACGGCTCGGCCTGAGCTGCGACGGCGAGCGCGCTGCGAGCTCCTGCCGGGTCGCCGCAACGCGCCAGCAGCGCCGCCGCCACCGCACCCGAGAGCACCGCCTGACCGCCCTCCACCAGCAAGCCGAGCGCCCCCTCCGCGCGATCGCCCACCGCCAGATCGATGGCGGCGATGGCGCGGCAGAGCTCGGGGTGACGCGGCGCCTGCTCGAGGGCCCTCAGGTAGCCCGCCCGTGCCTCGTCGAGCGAGCCGCCCCCGAGGGCCTCCTCGGCGTCCTGGCAAAGCCCCGAAAGCTCGAGCGTCCGCAGCGCATCCGGGGTCAGGACGGCAGGCGCGAACGCGGCGTCCAACGCGAAGCCGAGCTCGTCGTCGGCCGCTCGGAGCTCGCCGACCCGAACACGCCCTGCCGCCGGAGCACGCGCCCCCAGCACCGGCATGACCGAGCACGCTAGCCTGCGGCCCAGCTCGGGAACGACCCAGCGGCGGCCCTTGCGGTGCCCCCATTTGCCGAGCGCCGAGTCGACGGCCCGCAGCGCGTAGGCCATCGCGGGGCCCGACAGCCCCGCACCGCGGGCGTTGGCGACGAGCAACGCCAGATCACCACCGTCCGGTGCCCAAAGCACGTCGAACGCCAGCGCCTGCCGCCCATGGAGCAACCCGACCCCAAGGCCCTGCTCGAGGGGCCAAAGGCGCGGGGGCTCGTCGAGCCCGCCGAGCACCGCGCGCAGGCGCGGCTCCAGAAAGCGACCCAGCCGCTGCCGTCCGATCGCGACCTCCACGCGCTCGAGATCGCCGCGCCGGTGGCGGAAGGCGGGGATCCCGCCGCTCAGATCGACCGGAAATTTCAGGGCCGTCAAGGCGACCGCCAGCGAAACGACCCGCAGCGGACCGAGCTCGACGGGCTCGTACAGCTCTAGCCCCAAAACCCCGCGGGTAACGGTGAGCCGCAAGGGGCTCGGCGGATCCCCCGTCTCTCGCCGCTTGCGGGCGGCGGGCGCAGACCGGCCCGGCGGCTGCTCGGATCCAAACGCACGTTGCGACACGCCAGCGCGAGTTTACCAGGCGCCGAGCCGAGCCGGGCAAATCCTCGCCGAGCCGTTGGGCGGGGCGATCAGCTCTCTTTCGCGAGCTTGTTCTTCATGCGCCGCAGGAGCTCCTCGAAGCCCTTCTTGTCGATGACGCGGTGAAACTGGCTGCGGTAGTTCCGCACCAGGCTCGAGCCTTCCGTGACGATGTCGAACACCCGCCACTGCCCGTCCACCTTGTGCAGCACGTAATCGATGCTGACCGGCTGCTCGCGAGCGTTGTCACGATGCTTGGCGACGGTGCGCACCAGGGTCCCGCCGTCGGCCGGCGCTTCTCCCTGGAACTTGACCTCGTAGGCCAGCGTCTTGTCGAGGTTCTTGCGGTAAGCGTTCTGCACGAGCTGCTTGAGAACCTGTTGGAACTCCTTGCGCTGCGCCTCGGTGAGCTCCTCCCAGTGCTTGTGCAGGGAGCGGCGGGCGAGCGTCTCGTAGTCGAGCATGGTGTCGAAGACGGTCTGCACTTTCTGCTCGACCGCGGCGCTCTTGCCCTTCTTCAAGAGCTCCGCCAGCTCCCCCTGCTTGGCCTGAACGAAACCCTGCGCCCCGTTGGCGGCCGCGGTGGATGGCAAACCGACGATGAGCAGGGCAGCGAGCAGCGCGATACGACGGGTGAGGGTCTTCATGTGGCTTTCATCCTCGGTCGAAGGTCTTTTGTTAAGTACGCAAGTCTGGGGCCGAAGCTTCACCGAGCGCCGAGCTTTTGGCGCGATCCTCCGGCAGGCCCGGCCTGCGGGACGGAGCCCGCACGCGGATCCCCATTATTCCGCAGCCATTCCACGACGCAACTTGCTCACCCCCGAACCTGTTGCCCCCGCATCCGGCTTTCTATCTCGCTGGAAAGAAGCTCGCGCGCCGCCGCGGGGACGCTTCGGTCGGCCACACGGACGGCGCGGCGACCGGAGGCGTGGCCGGGCTCAAACCGATCCGGAAGACCGCTCCGCTCCCCTGCTCGCTTTCGACGTCCACCGAGAACCCGTGCTCGTCCGCGATGCGCTTGACCACCGCCAACCCAACCCCGGTTCCGTGGCTGCGCGTCGTAAAAAAAGCGTCGAACAGCCGCTCCTTGGCCTCCGGCTCGATACCGATGCCCGAGTCTTGCACGCACAGCACGACACGGTCCGCCTCCGCCTCGATGCTGACCCGCACGACGTCTCCGGCGCTGCTCGCCTGGACGGCGTTGCGGACCAGATTCCAGATCAGCTGCCGCAGCTGGGATGCGTCAGCGGTGACCGTGGCTTCGAGCGGACCGCTGTAGCGCACGTCGACGTCGGTCGCAGCGCGGCCCGACCGCGACGTGAGCTCGACCACCTCGCGCGCGACCTTGGCGGCGTCGACGCTGGCGAGCTGCGGCCGCCGCGGCCGCGAAAGATCCATCATGTCCGTCACCAGATCGTTGAGCCGAGCTGCCTCGCGCTGGATGATCTCGCACAGCTGCCGGTCCTCCTCGGACAGGCCGTCGCTGCTCTTCAAGAGCTGGATCGAGCCCGAGATCGAGCCGAGCGGGTTTCGGATCTCGTGCGCCAGGCCAGCGGCGAGCTGCCCGAGCACCGCCATCCGCTCGGCCTGCTCGGCGCGGCGCTCCGCGTGCACCAGCTTGCCGCCCGTCAGACGCAACCGCTCGGCCAGGTAGATGCCGAGCAGCGCCACGACCGCCATCACCAGCGCGTTCACCAGCGCGTAGTAGGTGATCTCGTCGACCCTCAGCTGGTAGAGCCCGGGCGGCTGATCCGGCGGCGGGGACAGCAGACCGGACTGCAGCAGCGCCAGCAGCACGCCGTAGGAGCAGAGGCCGGCGAACGCCGCCGTGGCGGCGCCCCGCGCGCCGATCAACACGGCGCCGATCAGGCACGTCAGCCCATAGAACGAGGTCGCGCCGCTGGCCGCTCCACCCGACAGGTACACCGCCACGGTCCAGGTGAGCTGGTCGAGGACGAGCTGGGCATAGGCGAGCCCCTCCAGGTGCTTGCCGCTCTTGAGCACGAAGGCGTAGCCGGCCGTCAGCGCGAACGCGGCGCCCAAGGTCGCGACCGCCGTGCGGATGGTGTAAGACTCGATGTCGTACTCGTCGCGGGCGAAGAAGACGCCGATCAGCGCCAGCAGCAGGGTCAGAAACGCCAGCCGAGCGACGCTGATGAAGGCCAGGCGGCGCGGCAGGGGCGCCGACGCGACCCCCTCGGGCATGCCCAACCTGAGCGGCATTTCAGTCGGCCTTGATGTTGCCGGCGAGCGAGAAGATCGGCAGATACATCGCGATCAGCACGACCCCGACCATGCCGCCGACGCCCACCATCATGATCGGCTCGAGCGCGCTGGTCAGGGCTGCGACGGCGATGTCCGTCTCCTCCTCGTAGAAATCCGCCACCTTGTTGAGCATCGCGTCGAGCGCACCGGTCTGCTCACCCACGGCGATCATTTGCACGACCATGTCCGGGAAGACCTTGGTCTCCGTCAGGGGCTCCGCCATGTTCTTGCCCTCGCTGATCCGGGAGCGCACGTACATGATCGCCGCCTCGATCACGACGTTGCCGGACGTCTTGGCGCAGATCTCCAGCGCATCGAGGATCGGGACGCCCGATTGTAGGAGCGTGCCGAGCGTGCGGGTGAAGCGCGCCACGGCGATCTTGCGCATCACCGGTCCGATCACCGGCAGCCGCAGCGTCCAGTCGTGAAAGAAGCGTTTGCCCGCCGGTGTGCGGTACGTGTAGACGATCCCGACCGCGAACAGCAGCGTGCCGAGCACGATGAACGGCAGGTAGCTCACGAAGCCGTGAGAGATGGCGACGATGATCTGCGTGAGCTTCGGCAGGGCTTCCTTGCCGCCGCCGAAGTCGGCGAACATGTTCTCGAAGGCCGGGATCACGAACGTGAGGAGCACCGTCATGACGCCCGCGGCGATCACCACCACGACCGACGGGTAGACGAGGGCTCCACGCACCTGCCGCACGAGCTTCTGGCGCTTCTCCAGATACACCGACAGGCGGTTCATGATGGTGTCGAGGATGCCGCCCACCTCCCCTGCGTGCACCAAGTTGACGAACAGGTTATCGAAGACCTTGGGGTGGCGCGCCAGCGAATCGCTGAAGGTGGCGCCCTGCTCGACCGCCTCCTTGACGTCCTTGAGCACCGCGGCAAAGTGCGGATTTTTCTGCTGCGAGGCCAGGATTTCCAGGCACTGCACCAGCGGCAAGCCGGCGTCGATCATGGTGGCGAACAGGCGGGTGAACGTCACCAGGTCCTTGGTCGTGACCCCCGTGCCGATCTGAAACTGCAGCGCTCGCGCCTTCTTCTTGACCTTGACCGGGCTGAGCTGCTGCTGGCGCAGGCGCGCGTTGACGGCCTCGGCGTCGTCCGCCTCCATCGTGCCTTTGCGCAGCTCGCCGGTGCGCGAGCGTGCTTCCCAAACGAATTCGGCCATCGGTGCTCTCGGGGGCTGGGCATCCGATGACGGACGAACGCCAGCAGTGCTAAGCATACCGGCGCGCCAGCCATCAGGTCAAAAAGGACCGAGGCGCGCCCCAGGCGAGGAGATCGACACTGTCCTGCGCACCCGTACCGGAGCGACTCGCGGAGCTGGCGAGCGCGTTGGTCGCCGGCGCCGTGGCGCCGCAGGCCGCCGTCGCTGTGGCCTTTTGGAGGGGGAAGTGGCAGGTACAGAGCGCCGCTGCCGATCGGCGTGGGCCGCCCTCGCCCGGGAGCGAGCCGGTCTTCGACCTGGCCTCGGTGAGCAAGCCGGTGCTGGCAGCCGCGGCAGCGCGTTTGGTGGAGCGGGGCGTGCTCCAATGGACCACGCCGATCGGGCAGCTCCTGCCGGAAATCGCCGCCACCGAGAGCGCGGCGGCGAGCGTCGAAGCCCTGCTGTCGCACCGCGCCGGGCTGCGAGCACATGCGCCGCTCTACGACGCGTTGCGGGCCGGGCGAGCCGTGCGCCGGAGCGAAGCGCTGCAGCGCGCCGCGGCCAGTCGCCAGCGGACGCCCGCCCCCGACGAAGCCGTCTACAGCGACCTGGGTTACCTGCTGCTCGGCGCCGCGCTGGAGCGCCGCCTGCACTTGCCGCTCGACGTCATCCTCGATCAGCAAGTGTCGACGCCGCTCCGACTCGACCTGGCTTCGGCGCGCCAGTGGCTCGCGCGCATGCGTGACTTCTTGCCGCGCGTCGCGCCCACGGAGAACGTGGCGTGGCGCGGCGGCTTGCTCCGCGGCAGCGTGCACGACGAGAACGCCTGGGCGCTCGCTGGCCACGGCGCGTGCGGGCACGCCGGGCTCTTCGGGACGGCCGCGGGGGTGGCGCGGTTCGGGGCCGCGGTGCTGGACGCGCTGCATGGCCGATCGAGCTGGCTCAGCCAGGAGAGCGCGGCGCTGATGACGCGACCGCGGCGCGGGGGCACGCTCCGCGCCGGCTTCGACGGTAAGGCGGGACCGGACTCGATGGCAGGGCGGCGCGCTGGCCCGCGCACCTTCGGACACCTCGGCTTCACCGGTACGAGCCTCTGGTGCGATCCGGATGTCAATGCGGTTACAGTGCTGCTAACGAACCGCGTTTGTCCTACCCGAGAGCACGTCGCGATCCGTCGCGCGCGGCCGCTCGCGCACGACGCGCTGTTCGCGCACGTCCCCCGATGAGGCGTCCACCCACGGGTAATTCAGCGGCGCGCGCCCCGTTCACGAACACCGAGGCGCACGCGCCGCCTGGCCGAGCGGCAACGGCCGGGTGTCCGCGGCGCCGCGGGAGCGGCCGTACGGCCGAGGGTGAATTTACCGTGTGGATTCGACGTGGAAGCTCTACCATAGGCGTGCCAATTTACGCGAGCGCGGGCCGAGCTTCGGTCCATCGCGAGAGTCATTCGAGCCCATGTGGAAGCTATCCATCGAGGACGACCAGGGCAACAAGACGGTCGTCAAGCTCGTCCGTGACGAGTACACGATAGGACGCGCCGAAGACAACGCGATCCGGCTGACCGAGCGCAACATCAGCCGCAAGCACGCCGGCCTGCGCAAGGGCGGCGACCGCTGGCTGTTGACCGACGTGCAGAGCTACAACGGTTGCTACATCAACGGAACGCGGGTGAGCGATCCCGCGCAGCTCGAGCACGGCGACCTGATCCAGCTCGGGGACTACCGGCTGACGGTGGTGGACGAGGCGATGCAGGCGGTGGCCGCCCCGAACGCCAGCGAGTCGGCGACGATCCCCGCGGTGCCCCGCAGCGAGTCGCTGCTCGGCCAACCCGACCGGCTGGTGATGCTGATCGGCCCGGCTCCCGGCGCCGAGTTCGCGCTCGGGCCCGAGCGGCTGGTGATCGGTCGGGGCGAGGAGTGCGACATCGCCATCAATCACAGCTCGGTGAGCCGGGTGCACGCCGAGGTCCAGCCCTTCGGCGACGGCCGCTACGAGATCGTGGACCGCGGCAGCGCCAACGGCGTGCGCATCAACGGGATCGAGCTGCAGCGCAGCTTGCTCCACCCTCGGGACAGCATCGAGCTCGGCGACGTCGTGCTCAAGTACATCCCGGCGGGTGAGGTCTACCGGCCGAGCGCCGACGAGACCTATCACCTCGCGAGCTCCGCGGCGGTGGACGTGGCTCCGGCCCGCGGGATCCCGACCGGCGCCAAGATCATCGCCGGCGTGGCCGGGCTCGGGGTGCTGGGGGTGCTCGGGATGGTGATGCTGGGCCACCGGGCGCAGAACGCGCCGGACGTGGTCACTCCGGCGGCCGAGCAGCGCGATCCGACGGCGCAGGCGCTCGCGGAAGCCACCGCCCTGCTCAAGCAAGGCAACATTCAGGCCGCCCACGAGCTGGCGCTGGCTCAGATCCCCGAGGACAGCAACGCCCGGCAGTCGGGCGAATTTCGACAAATCGAGGCTGCCTGGGCGGACGCGCTGTTCGCGGAGGCGGAAGCAACCGACGACGTCGACCGCAAGCTCGAGTTGTTCGACCGCATCGCCAGCTCGACCACCGTGGACAGCGTGCGGCGCAAACGCGCGAGCAGCGCGCGGGACGAGCTGTCGGCGCTGGCGGCCGGCAGCGTCGATATCAACGAGCTGCCGAGCGCCCCTTCGGCGACGCCCTCCGGATCGGGGACGCCGCGGCCGCGGCCGGCCGATGCGGTGAAGGTCGCGACCTCGCCGCCGACGTCGCCGCCCCCGGCGCGCCCCACGGTCGCACGCGGGACCGAGGCCAAGCCGAAGCTTCAAGGTGGCCTCGTGCGAGACAACCCGTTCGACGCCCCCGGCGGCGGCGAAAGCGGCGCCCGCGCGCACGACGCCGCCGAGCGCGCGCAGGCCCTCGCCGCCAAGGACGCACTCAAGGCAAAGGTCCGGAGCGGCGACGCGACCGAGTCCGATCGCCGCCTGCTGCGCGCGTTGTGCCGCCAGCTCGGCGATGCGTCGTGCTCGAACTGAGCCGGCGCGCGCGCCACCCACTGCTAAGCTTGCCGGCGTGACCGACCCGGATCTCATCGGCACCGTTTCGCGCTGCGAGCCGAGCTCCGACGAGGAGGTGGTCACGCGCGCGGGCACGGCGTTGTTCTCACGGCCGGCGCTCGCCGCCGTGACGACGCTCGTGCTCGCGGCCGCCGTGCAGTGGATCCCGGGGCTGGAGCGGGTGCGGGTGTTTTCACGACCCGCGGCGCCGGAGCCGACGCCGGCGCCGCTGGCGGCGCCCGATCTCAGCGTCGGCGAGTCGGAGCTGCTCTTGGCGAGCGAGTCCCGCCGGGAGCTGGCGCAACCCGATGACGCCCAGCTCCGGAAGGCCGCCCGCGGCCCGATCGGCGGCAGCCGCGATGAACCGGAGTTGCCGGCGATCGACGCGAAGGAGCCGCCGGTGCCGCTGACCGGCGGCGAGCACCTGTCGGGGTTCTACGAAGCGCTCGCTCGCACGGCGCAGAAGAAGCCCGGGGCCATCACCCGCATCACCCACTTCGGCGACTCCGTCATCGCGAGCGACTACGTGTCGGGCACGCTGCGCCGCAAGCTGCAGGAGCAGTTCGGCGACGCCGGGCACGGCTTCATGTTGATCGCCAACGCCTGGCCAGCGTACTTCCACAATGACGTGGAGCGCTGGGCGTCGCCCGGGTGGAAGGTGAGCCGCGTCGTGGGGCCGCTGGCCGCCGACGGCTGGTACGGCCTGGGCGGGGTGACGTTCAGCGCCCCGGCCGGAGCGCGGGCGCGCTTCGGCACGGCGAGCGACGGGGATTTCGGGCGCGCGGTGTCGCGCTTCGTGCTCGCCTACGTCGAGCAACCGGGAGGCGGCGAGATCGCGCTCGCGCTCGACGGCGAGGAGCACGAACGCCTGTCGACGGACGGCCCGGAAAAGCGCGTTCGCTACCACGAGGTTTCGACGACCGATGGCCCCCACCAGCTCGAGGTGGTGACGAAGACCAAGCAGTCCCGGTTGTTGGGCGTCACGATGGAGCGAGACGTTCCGGGGGTGGTCCTGGACGCGATCGGCATTCAGGGCGCTCGCATCCGCTTCCTCGACAAGCAGGACGACGCGCACTGGGCCGAGCAGCTGAGACAGCGCGCCTCGAACCTGCTCGTCTATCAATTCGGCGCCAACGAGAGCGGAGACGGCTTTTTGTATCCGATGGAAGACTACTATCGGACCATGAAGGCCGTGTTGCTGCAGGGGAAGGCGGCGCTCCCGAACGCGAGCTGTTTGGTGATCGCTCCGATGGACCGCGCTGCAAAACGCGGCGATCAGCTCATCACCATCAAGGTCATCCCGCACCTCGTGAAGCAGCAGCGCAAGGTCGCGGCAGAGGTCGGCTGCGGGTACTTCGACACCTACGAAGCCATGGGGGGAAAGGGCTCGATGGCCACTTGGGTGCGGCGCGGCCTCGGGCAAGCGGACCTGACGCACCCGAGCGCCGTCGGCGCCCAGGTGATCGGCAACTGGATCTACCGGGCGCTGATGCAGGGCTACAACGCGCACCTCGAAGCGCGGCAGCGCCAGCGCTGAGCCCCGGCTCACGTCCCCCTTGCCGCGGGCGACCGGGACGGCGATGTTGTGCGCCGTGGGCACACGCACCGTGGTCGACTCCGTCGTCGAAGTCTCGGGACCTCCGGAGAATCGGGACGAGCTCGAGCGGCTCCTCGAGGATCTCCGGCGCCGCTTCCCTGGGGCGAACCTGCAGCGCTACCTCGATCGCCTGCCCGAGATCGCGCCGAGCGCGCACGTCGCTCCGGGCGCGGCGCTCTTCGGCAAGGTCCGCCTGGCCGAAGGCGCGAGCGTCTGGCCAGGCTGCGTGCTGCGTGGCGACCTCAACGACGTCTCGGTCGGCCGCGGCAGCAACGTCCAGGACGGGACCGTGATCCACGTGGGCGACCGAGATCCCGCGATCGTCGGCGCCGACGTGGTGATCGGCCACCGCGCGGTGGTGCACGGCTGCACGATCGAAGACGCCGTGCTCATCGGGATCCAGTCGACCGTGCTCGACGGCGCGATCATCGGGGCCGGCAGCGTGGTCGGCGCTGGCGCCGTGGTGACCGCCGGCACCCGCATCCCGCCGCGCAGCCTGGTCCTGGGCATCCCGGGCCGCGTAACCAAGACGCTGACCGGCGACGACGAGGCGTTCCAGCGCGCGCTCGCGGCCAAGTACCGGCGCCTCGCGCACAACTACAAAGCGGGATGAAGCGGATGACCTGGCGGCAGGCTCCCTTTCGCCCGGTCTCCGGAGAAGCTAGGCTGAGTGAATGGCCTCGCTGCCGCTCGATGCCCGAACCCTCGCGGCCCTGCAAGCCGTCCTGGCGAGTGACGAGCGTGTGCGCTTGGCGTTGGTGTTCGGCTCCGTCGCGCGCGGCCAGACGCACGCGACGTCGGATCTGGATGTGGCGGTCCAGGGACGCAACCTCGATCTGGACCGACTCGCGGCCGATCTCAGCCAGGTCTCTGACGGTGAGGTCGATGTCGTGTCGCTGGACCAGGTTGGCATCCCGCTGCTGGAGGAGATCGTGCGTGACGGCGTCGTGATCTACGAAGCCGGGGCGGGGACGGCCGCGATCTGGCGATCTCGGGCGCTCGGAAGGCTCGAGCTCGATCGCCCTTGGTATGCGCGGATGCGCGACGCCTGGTTGAGGCGCGTTGCGGAGGAAGGCATGAGTCGTGGTTAAGCCGGATCTGGTGGCCGCGAAGCTGGCGGAGCTGGCTCACCGAGTCGCACGTGCGCGCGCACACTGTCCATCGGACCCGTCGGATCTCGCGAAGGACGAGGATGCGCTCGATCTGGTCGCCTTCAACCTGATGGTTGCGGTGCAGACGTCAGCCGACATCGCCAGCCACATCATCGCGGACGAAGGCTGGCCTGTGGTCACGAGCCTGGCGGCCGGGTTTCAGCGCCTGCGGGAGAAGGGCGTGTTGTCTGATGAGACGGCCGATGCGCTGTGTCGAGCGGTAGGGCTGAGAAATGTCGTGGCACACGGCTACGAGCGAATCGACGCCGGCCGCGTCCATGCTGCAGCTACCCGGGGCATCGACGACTTGGACGCCTTTGCACAGGAAGTCAGCCGCTGGATTCGGCGGCAGATCGCTGAACCCACGCCTGACGATGCTTGACCGAACGCTTCCCTTTCATGCCGCCGCCTTTGTTCGATGAACCTGCCCGCCTTCAGCGGGAAGCGTCGTAGCTTCGAAGCAAGGCGTCCGCCATTTTCTGGCCGACGTGCTCGTAGCCCTCACGGGTCAGGTGGATGCCGTCGGGTCTGGCCATCGGCGGTGAGGCTTCCATCCAACGCAAGATGCTGCCCTCGCCCCCCATGGCCTGCGCCACGCTGAAGAACGCGCAGCCGAGCTCTGCCGCGACGCGCGCCTGGACCGCGTCGATCTCTCGAACACGGGGGTGGCTCATCGACGACTTGGCCAGGTCGGTGGGCCCCGCCAGCAAGCACTCGGCGTCGGGCACCGCCTGCCGCAGCCGACCCAATAGCTCTCGGTAGTGTTGGGCGTAGCGGTCGGGCGGCGCGTCATCGACCACCTCGTTGGTGCCGTACGCGAGGATCAGAAGCTCGGGCCGCCGCGCCGCCACCTCTGCCACGAAGGTCGCCTCGTCCCAGGCGAGCGGCGTCCGCGCCCGAGCGCCGTTGATGCCGCAGACGTCGAACACCACCCCGGGCGCGTTCGCCTCGATGACGACCCCGAAGAGCTCGGGGCGGCCGGCGCTCTCACCGAGCTCGAAGGTCGCTGTCGGGCCGCTCTGAAACCCGAGCCGCTCGA
The DNA here is from genome assembly GCA_023418705.1 of Pseudomonadota bacterium. GTDB lineage: Bacteria > Myxococcota_A > Polyangia > Polyangiales > Polyangiaceae > JAEZYZ01. The sequence goes on from JAEZYZ010000110.1 coordinate 26,157, forward strand.
CCGCGCCGCTTGGGCTCGGCGCTGCCGGGACCGCGACCGGCGAACCATCGATCTGCACCCGAAACCCCGAGCTCGGCGCCGGCCGGCGATAGATGAGCTCCCAGCGGGCGGCCTCCGGCACCGCCCCCTGCCGCAGGCGCACCGTCGCCTTGGCGGCACCGTCGCCCGGCACGCTGCGGGTGCCGCACAGACCGAACACGCCGTCGCCCTGGGGCAACGGAGAGGACGGCGCCTTCGGCTCTCGCTTCCAGCTGCCGGTCGCCTCGAGGGTCGTGCCGGCGCGGTACGCGCTCCGCTGACCGACCGGCACGAAGCCCGGGCCGCCGTTGCCGAAGCGCGCTTTGAGCGCCCGAGCCACCGTGGCCGGCCAAAAATCGCCGGCCGTGTGCGAGTCGCCGAGCCAGAGCACGCGCACGCTCTCGGCGCGGCGCTGCTCCTCCAGGTCGCGCAGCGCGGCGTAGAAGCCATCGAGCTCGGGGAGCGGTCCCGGCGTGCGCGCGCGTGCGGCCGCCGCCTCAGCGGGCGCCTCCGCCCTTTTGGCGGGGCTCGCGGAAGCGGGCGGCGTCACCGCGCCGCTCGGCACCGGCGCGGCCGGTGACGGCCGGAGCTCGCCTTCGGAGGCGCACGTCACCGCGACGCCAGCACACAGGGCCGCCACACCGATCTCGAGCGCGAGGTCGCTGCGCCGCGGGGAGCTCACACCGGCACCCCGTCCTCTCCCGCCCGCAGGCGCCCCTCGGCGAGGCGCGCCTTGGCGTATGCCACCAGACGGTCAACGTAGCTCTCGAACCGAGGGCAGCTCGAGCCCAAATCCGCGAGCAGCGCCCGAGCGATCCGGGAATCGTAGAAGACCGGGCTCGCGATCTGATCGAACAGCGCTCGGGGGCTCTTCGACAGCAGGTGAATGCCAGGGGTCTTCATCAACGCACGCGCCACCCCCGTCGGATTGACGCCGCTGCCGATGCGTTTGCCGCCGCTTTGGGCGACCAACTCGAACACCTGGCGCACGGTGAGCCGCTCGGAGCCGTTCAGGTGGAAGGTCTTGCCGCGCGCCTCCGGTTTTCGCCAGACGTGGTGCATCGCCGACACTGCGTAGTCGACCGGAATCATGTGCATCGGGGACCCCGCGCGGTCCGGCAGCGGAATACGGAAATCGGGCGGTGCGGCCACGACCGCCAATATGAACCAATACGGCCCTTCGAAGCGGTCGATTTCTCCTGAGACCGAGTCACCGACGATCTGGGTGGGGCGCGCGACCGAGATCGGCAGGCGGTCCATGGACCGCCTGGCCATTGCCTCCGCCAGCGCCAGGGTTTCCTCCGCCGGCGACCGGAAGCGCTGGCCCTGCTTGAGGTCCGCTTCGTACACGACGCCGGTGCGGTCGCCGCTGACCAGCGCGCTCGAGCACACGCCAATGCCGCGCAGCTGCGAGCACGATCGCCCGAGCTCCAGCACCTCCCGCACGCCCGCGATGTTGACCCTTTCGGCCGCCGCACGACCCGCCGTGGGACTGAGCTCCTGGGCGAGGTGATAGATCCACCGCACCCGATCGGCCAGCGCGCGGTACTCCGCGCCGGAGAGACCCAGGTCGAGCGCTCCGACGTCGCCGATCATCCATCGAACTCTGCCGGTCGTCGCCCAAGCCTTCAACCGGGCGTCGTCCTCGAGGCTGGGCGGAACCAACACCTCGATCGAAGGCGCCCCCACCGCCAGCAGGTGCTCGACCATCCTCCTGGCGAGCAGCCCAGGGTAGCCGGTGATCAGCAGGTGCTCGACACCGCTCGAGTCTGACACGGAGCTCAGAAGGGAATTTCGTCGTCGTCGCTGCCGCCGCCGCCGCCGAAGTCGTCCCCGCCGTAGCCCCGCGACGGCGCCCCAGCGACGTCATCGGGCGGACCGCCGTAGTCATCCCCACGGGGCGCGCCGCGACCGCCGCCGCTGCCGCCGAGGATGATGTTGTTCGCGACGATCTCCGTCCGATAGCGCTTGTTGCCGTCCTTGTCTTCGTAGCTGCTCGTCCGCAGCCCGCCCTCCACGAACAGCCGCGAGCCCTTGCTCAGGATCTTGTGCAAGGCCTCGGCCCGTTTGCCCCAAACCACGACGCTATGCCACTCCGTCCGCTCTTGCCGGACGCGATTGCGATCCAGGTAGGTTTCGGAGGTGGCCAGGCGCAGCTTCAGAACGGCCTGGCCGCTGTTGGTCATCCTGAGCTCCGGGTCGGCGCCGAGATTGCCGAGCAGCATCACGCGATTCAGTCCCTCTGCCATCTTGCCTCTTTTTTCGAGTAATCGTCCCGGGGTCTCCGCCGTTGCTCACTTCAGTGCGCGTCGAGCGCCTTCGCTGTCACCGCCCGACGCCGAGCGGCCGCTCGGGGGGGTTTGGCCGTTCGGCGACGCGGCGTCAAGCCGAGCTCGGTCATTGACTGTCGGTGGGCGGTTCGCTCGGGCGCAGCGCGGGCAGGCCTATCGCGTCCCCGAAGACGGCCGGCCCGGCGCTGGGACTTGACCGCCCAGCTCTTGGAGCGCCGAAACCACTTCGGCGCGCAGATCCTGCAGGGTCTGCCGGAGCTTCGGCGCCGCAGGCTCGACGGCGACCGGCGGCTCCGACGCGACGACGGCCTCGCGCAAGCGCTTTCGAGCGCCCGCGATGGTGAAGCCTTCCGTATAGAGGAGCTCCTTGACGCGCAGCAGCTTCTCCACGTCCCGGCGCGAGTAGATGCGCTGCCCCTTGCGCGACTTCTGTGGTCGGATCGTGCGAAACTCGGTCTCCCAGTACCGCAGCACATGCGGTTCGACCCCTACGATCTCGGCCACTTCGCCGATGCGGTAGTAGAGCTTTACGGGCGCCTCACGCTCGACCACGACCGCGCACTACTCCCCGGCCACTGGCGTCGAACCACCAGCGACCGCTGCGACCTGCGGGGCCGCCGACGATGCCAGCTGAGCTTCGGCGGGGTTCTCGTTGAGCGCCTGCTTCAGCAGCTGACTGGCTTTGAAGTTGAGGACCCGCCGCTCGGTGATCACGATCGGTTCCCCGGTCTGGGGGTTTCTGCCCTGACGCTGCCGCTTGTCCCGCAGCACGAAGTTGCCAAACCCGGAGATCTTGATCTTTTCCCCGCGACCGAGGGTCTCTTTCATCGTCTCGAAGACCAGGTCGACCAGATCGGCGCTCTCCTTCTTGGAGAACCCGCCCAATCGCGTGTACACGGCCTGAACGATCTCGGCTTTGGTCATCAAAACCCCCATCCGGCTGAATTCGGACGTGCCCGTGGATGCATCCAATCCCCTGCGGGGCCCAGTAAGGGCTTCATGAAGTTCCCCGATGGTACCGGCCGGACCGCGAAAAATCCATGGTTTTGATGGGGTTTCAGATTCGGCCGCGCGCGGAAAAATTAGGGCCAAGGGGGTCTCACGCCGGGTCCAAGCAGCGCGGACCTCACGCGAACCCCAAGCTCGTCCGGCGCCCTGACGTCCCGAATGCGTAGGGACTCCCGGCCTGGCGCGACGCTCGCTACTCTAGACGGATTCCAGTTTCACTGTGGCAGGGAGTCCCCGCCAGCGACGAGACAGCCCGTTCGTCACGCCGCGCGGGCGACGCTCGACGCATCGACTGGATCGGAACCGAGCGCCTGCTGCCCGGCGGGGATGACCGCGGCGGAGCCGCGACCAAACTGCTCCAGGATCACAGCGCTCGCGACGTAGCCGTACCCCACCATGAACAGCAGCGCGAACGGGGTCGCGAACCAGTGGCCCGTCTGCACCGAAGCCACCACGCTGGCGGCGCTCAGCAGCGTCAGGCCAAGCTCGAGGCGCGGCAGATCGGCCGCTTGCCGGTAGCGACCGGCGGCGGCTCCCCGCTTGGGCGTCCGCACGAACTCACCCGCCATCGAGCGCAGCCCTTCGACCACCGCGCGCGTGAGGTGCGGTGCCAACCCGGCGCCGAGCGCGATCAGGGCCGGCAGCTTGCGGAGCGCAGACCAGGCAGAGCGGCCCTGGGCCACCTCCGCCATCGTGTAGAAGCTCGCGAGCGAGCCGGTCGCGCCGACACACAGCGGCAGGTCGATGAGCAGCATCGTGCGCACGTCCGTCGCCGGCATGAGGATCAGCGCCGGCAGCAAAAGGACGCTGAGCAGCATCATGAGCGGATAGGCAAAGTGCGGCAAAAGGTGAAAGCATGCCTCGAGCCGCTGCCTGCGCGTGAGCGGCGCCGAGAGCACGCGCCCAAGCAGCTTGCGCGCCGTCTGGACGGTCCCTTTCGCCCAGCGGTACTGCTGCGCGCGGAATGCGGACATGCCCTCCGGCAGCTCCGCCGGGGTGATGACGTCGGGCCGATAGACGAACCGCCAGCCCGCCAGCTGAGCGCGGTAGGAGAGGTCCAAATCCTCGGTCAGCGTGTCGTGCTGCCAGCCGCCGGCAGCGTCGATCGCCGCGCGCCGCCAAACCCCTCCCGTCCCGGAGAAGTTGAACATGCAACCCGCGCCGAAGCGTGCGCGGTTCTCGACCAGGTGATGGCCGTCGAGCATCAGCGCCTGGACGCTGGTGAGCAGGCTGTGCTCGCGGTTCATGTGGCCCCAGCGGGTCTGCACCATGCCCACCCGCGGATCCTGGAAGTGCCCGACCAGGTCGCGCAGGAAGGTTGGTTGCGGCACGAAGTCGGCGTCGAAGATGGCGATGAGCTCGCCCTTGGCGAGCCCGAGCCCGTAGTCGAGCGCGCCAGCCTTGTACCCGTGCCGGTTCGGGCGGCGCACGTACTTGATGTCCACGCCGTTGGCGCGCAGCGCCGATACCGTGGCCTCGGCGATCGTCCGGGTCTCATCGGTCGAGTCGTCGAGCACCTGGATCTCGAGCTTGTCGCTCGGGTAGTCGAGCCCGGCGGTCGCCAGCAAGAGCCGCTCGACGACCGTGGCCTCGTTGTAGAGCGGGAGCTGGACGGTCACCATGGGCAGCTGGCCGTCCCCGACGGGCACGCTGCGCGCCGCCCGCTCGAGCTGACGCCGGTGCCGCACACAAAGGAGCACAAGGTGGGCTCGGTGCAGACCGTACGCGCAGAGCAGGAGCAGGACCGTGAAGTACAGCGCAACTAGCGGGATTTCCATGAGGACTATCGCCGAGTAACACCGCCTCTCCGACCAATTGTCATCGAGATGTAATTTGTTGCACGACCTTGTCGGACGAGCCTTTTGACCGTCATTTCGCGGCCTTATGCAGGCCTCAGCGGACGAGTCGGCGCCCGGCGGTGGATGCTGTGCGGCCAATAGGCCGCATCAAGGCTTGTCGCCGCCGAGCAGGAAGTCGCCGCCCAGCCCCAGGACGAACAGGGAGTGGCTGCTTGGGTTCTCGATCTCGCCGTCGAGCCCGAGCGGCGGGAAGACGTCACCGTCGCCGCAGCCCTGATCGCGCGACAGGTCCGTGAACTGGCCGAAGGTCGCGTGCAAGGAGACCACGAGCTGCAGCCAGTCGGCGACGGGCCAGACGCCGCCGCCGCCGATCCGCAGCGCCGTGCCGCTGTAGGCTGCGGTCTCGGTGCAGCTGGTGTCCTCGGCAAGGAACTCGCGCTCCGCCTTGAGCACGAGCCGGTGCAAGAACAAAAAGTCTATCTCGCCGTAGCCTCCGAGTTTGCCGCGCTCGGTGCCGATCATCATGCCGATGCCGGCGTTCTGCAGGGAGCCGGTCCTCGTGCGGCGCTCGTTGGTCATCCTGGGCGGGAACGCGTCGGTCGGCACTTGGTGCGCGTAACCCTCCGCAAAGAGCACCCCCGTGAAGTACTTCGCGAAGCGCAGGCCCCCGTGAAGCTCCAGACCGCCGGCGCGTCCGACCTGATCCATGCCGACGGCCTCGGTGAGATCGCCCGCCGGAACCAGCCCCGCGAGGCGCAGGCCCAGCATGAACCCGATGAAGCTCGGCTCGCTCGGCGGCAAGGAGGCCGCTGGTTGCTCCGTGCCAGCGTCGCTGGTCTTTTTGGGCCCTTGGGGGGCTTGGGCGTCGGGATCGGCGGCGAGGGCCAACGTCACCGCTTGCGTCTCCCCCGGTTCGAGGGTCACTAGCTGCTCGACGGCGACGTACCCCGGCGCCGCGACGCGCACTCGGTGCTCACCAGGATTTTCCGGCCGCCGCACGCCGATCACCGCGGCCGGAACGGGTTGCCCATCGATGGTGAGCTCGAGGTCGGCGACCTCGGCGGGGGTCACCTCGATGCGCAGGGCCGGGATCCGCGGCTCGAGCTCGGCCAGCTCCGCCCTCCCGTCTTCGACCGCCGTACGGAACGCCTCCGGAGCATCGGCTTCCAGCTGGACTCGCAACAGACGCCGGTAGGTCTCGGAGGCTTCGACCAGCTTGCCCAGCTCTCGCTGCGCGCGGGCGATGTACAGCAGGTGCACCGGAGCGTCGTACAGGGCCTGAGCGCGCTGCAGCCGGTCGAGCGCCGCGGCGTGATCACCGCCCTGAAACAGCCGGATCCCCTCGGTGGCCAGCTGGCGCGCGGTGGCTTTGTCCGCCGCGGATTGGGCGAGCGCTACGGGCGCCGCCAACCCCACCACGAGCGCCGAGACGACACCCCACAGGCCCCGGCGCCAGCCAGGGGCGGACGTGCGAGACCTGCCCATCACTGCCCTGAGTATCAGGTTTGATGAGTTCTTTGAATGCCCGTCCTCGTCAATATCCGACGTCGATGCCTTGGCGCGCCGGCTTGGGCTCGACCTTCGGCTTCGGTTCCGCAGCGGGCGCGGCCTTCGGCGTGACGGCGGGCGCCGGCGCGGCCTTCGGGGCCGCGGTCTTCGCGGGGCGCGGGCGCGAAACGAGCTTTTTGGGGGCCGGTGGTGTGCTCGACGCGGCCGGCGCAGGAGGCTCTTTTTTCGGCTCTGGCTCGGCGGCGGCCGGGGGCTGCTCGACCGGCGGCGGAGCGACGGGCTGCGCCGCGGCGGCTGGCTGCTCCGGCTGCGGCGGCAGCGGCGCTGCCGTCGGATCCGCCGGGGGCGTCTCCGCGATCTCGTCCGGAGCCGCCACGAAGCGCGCGACCACCACCCCGGCCACCGCCAGCGCCACGATCGACACGAGCGCCAAGAAGAGCGCCGGGCGGCGCGAGCGCCGGAGCTCCGCCGGCGTTTGGGTGGTCGGCGACACCGTTCCGGCCGACAAGCTCTCGGCGCGGACCGCTCCCGCGCTGAGCGGCGGCGTCACCGACGGCGCGGTCACCCCCGGGTTCTGGGCCATCACCATCATGGGAGGCGCAGGCAAGCCATCGATCGAGGATTGACGCGAGCGCGTCGGCACCCCGCAGAGGGCGCAGAGCTGCTCGGCCATGTCCAGCGCGCTGGCGAACCGACCCGCCGGCTCCCGCTCGAGGGCCTTCGAGAACCAGGCATCGAAGCCCTGCGGCACCGGAGCCTGCTGCGACGGCACCGGCAGCGGGGCGGTGCAGATCTTCACCAGCAGGTCCCCGACCGATTCCCCGTCGAACGGCAGCGCTCCAACCAGGCAGCGGTAGGCGATGACGCCGACGGACCAAATGTCGGAGCGGTGATCGACGGACCGCAAGCCGCGCGCTTGCTCGGGGCTCATGTAATAGGGCGTCCCCAGCACCGAGCCGGTGCGCGTCGACGAAGAGACGCCCAGATTGCCGTCGGTGAACTTGGCGATGCCGAAGTCGACGACCTTCACGACGTCGGCGCCGTCGTCGTCGTCACGAACCAGAAAAATGTTCTCGGGCTTGAGGTCGCGGTGAACGATGCCCGCCTCGTGCGCCTTGGCGAGCGCGCGGCCGAGCTGCAGGACGATGCGCGCCGTCTCCGCGGGCGGCAGCCGCCCCATGCGATCGAGCCGCGCGTCCAGCGGCTCTCCCGCCAAAAATTCCATCACGATGTACGGGCGCCCGTCGGCCATCATGCCGTGATCGAACACCTGCACCACGTGTTTGCTGCGGAGCTTGGCGGCGGCGTGCGCTTCGTTCTCGAAGCGGCTCCGCGCCTCCCGGCTCTCGACGTACTCGGCCTCGATGAACTTGACGGCGACCCGGGTCCCGAGCGTCGTGTGCACCCCTTCCCAGACCGAGCCCATGCCGCCGCGCCCGAGCAGCCGGGTCAGTCGGTACTTGTCAGCAACCAATTCCTGAGAAAGTGCGGGATCGTCCCCACTCGACATGGTTCGAACCAAGGGTACAGTTTCAGCCCCTGCCGCGCCAGCAAATCGGCCGGTGCCCCGGAGCCGCGACGCTGCCGGCTGCCGTTTCTCGGGCATGATCTGCTAGAGATCCGCGGGGTCGGGGTGCGCCGGTCGGCGACGAGCACGCCGCCGTCGGTCCCGTGCCGCCATTTCGACACCCGAGAGACGCCAAACCATGGCTACCGAGCTTTTCGCACCGGCTTCCCCCGACGTGCTCTACCTCATCGACCTGAGCAGCTTCGTGCTCAGGGCCTACCACGCCCTGCAGCCGCTCTCGAGCCCGTCGGGTGAACCGACGCACGCGGTGTACGTGACCGTCACCATGCTCGAGCGGCTGGTGCGACAACAGCGCCCGGCGATGCTGGCCGTCGCCATGGACTCGGGCCGCAAGACCTTTCGTCAGGACATCTACCCCGAGTACAAGGCGCACCGCCCGCCAGCGCCCGACGATCTCAAGCAGCAAATGCAGCGCGTGCAGCAGATCGTCGAGGCGTTCGGGATCCCGATCCTCAAACAGGACGGCGTCGAGGCCGACGATTTGATCGCCTGCGCGGTCGCCCGCGCTGCCGATCACGGCGTCCAGGTAGTGATCGTGGCTGCCGACAAGGATCTGATGCAGCTCGTGGGCCCGTCGGTGGTGATGTGGGACACCATGCGGGATCGTGTCTTCGGCGTCCCCGAGGTGAAGGAGCGCTTCGGGGTGGAGGTGGCCCAGGTGCGCGATTTGCTCGCGTTGATGGGCGACACCTCGGACAACGTGCCCGGCGTCCCCTCGGTGGGCCCCAAGACCGCGCGCGATCTCTTGCTGCAGTTCGGCACGCTCGAGGGCATCTACGACAACCTCCAGACGCTCACCAAGAAGAAGCTCAAGGAGACGCTGGCCGCCCATCGCGATCAGGCGTTTCTGAGCCAGCAGCTGGTCACGCTGAAAGAGGACTGCCCCATCGAGTTCGACCTGACGGCGCTGCGCTACGGCGGGCGCAACGTCCGGGAGCTCCGGCGCATCTACGGAGAGCTCGGCTTCCAGCGGCAGCTGATGGCGTTGGAGGCCGAGGCGGAGTGCCAGGACGCCCCCGAAGCGACCGCGACGGCGGCGCCCGTCGAAGCCATCGCCGCCCCGACGCTGCACACCGCCACCACCGCCGAGGCCCTCCAGGAGCTGGCCGAGCGCATTCGAAGCCAGGGCCGGGTGAGCTTGTTCGTCGCGACGGCGGCGGGGGGACCGCCTGGCGGGGAGCTCATCGGGCTGGCGCTCTCTGCCCAGGCCGGCACCGCCGCCTACGTCCCCCTGGCACACCGCTACGTCGGGGCGCCCGCTCAACCCGGCGCGCTGGTTCGCGAAATCCTCGGCCCGCTGCTGGCCGATCCCGAGATCGAGAAGGGCGCGGACGATCTGAAGCGGGTCGAGGTCGCGCTCGCTGGCCAGGGCATGGCCTTCGCGGGTGGGAGCTTCGATGCAAAGCTGATCAGCTACCTCATCGATCCGGATGCCGCCCACGACCTCGGCACGCTGGCGAAGCGTGAGCTCGGCCTCGTCCCTCCGACCTTCGACGAGGTGACGCGCAAGGCGCGGGGGTCTCAGCTTTCGTTCGAACAGGTCACGGTCGAGGAGGCGACGCGCTACGCGGCGAGCTTGGCCGACGCCAGCGCGCGGCTCTGGGACCGCCTGCTCGGCAAGCTCGGCGACGACGCCGGCCTCGCCAGGCTCTACGAGACGCTCGAGCTGCCGCTCACGTCGGTGCTCGCCCAGATGGAGCGGGACGGGGTGCTGGTCGACACCGCACGCCTCGCCGAGATCGGGCGCCGCTGTGAGAAGGACCTGCACCGGCTCGAGCAAGAGGCGCACCGCATCGCCGGCAAGCCCTTCAACGTGCACTCGCCCCGGCAGCTCGAGACGCTCCTGTTCGACGACTGCGGGCTCAAGCCGCTGAAGCGCACCAAGACATCGCGCTCGACCGACGCCGAGACGCTCGAGGCGCTGGCCGATCAGCACGAGCTCCCGCGGGTGATCTTGGAGATCCGGCAGCTCGCCAAGCTCAAGGGCACCTATCTGGACGCGCTGCCGCTGCTCGTCAACTCGACGACCGGGCGCATCCACACGCGCTGGGAGCAGGCCGTGGCCGCTACCGGCCGGCTGTCATCCACCGAACCGAACCTGCAGAACATCCCGATCCGCACCGAGCTCGGTCGCTCGATTCGAACCGCCTTCGTCGCCCCACCCGGCCATCATTTGGTCAGCGCCGACTACTCGCAGATCGAGCTCAGAGTGCTGGCACACCTCTCTCGGGATCCGGTGCTGCTCGAGGCCTTTCGCAGCGGGCAGGACATCCACACGCGCACGGCCATGGAGATCTTCGACGTGCCCGAGAGCGGGGTGACCCGCGAGATGCGCACGCGCGCCAAGGCCGTCAATTTCGGCGTGATCTACGGCCAAGGCGACAGTGGTCTGGCCAAGGTCCTCGGCATCCCGCGCGCGGAGGCCGCCAATTTCATCGCCACCTACTTCCGCCGCTACAACGGCGTGCGCGAGTTCATGAACGGCACGCTGGACACCGCCCGAACCAGCGAGAGCGTCAAGAGCCTGCTCGGCCGCCGCCGGCCGGTCCCCGACATCAAACACGGCAACCGAGCGCGCCGGTTGGCCGCCGAGCGGATCGCCATGAACATGCCGATTCAAGGCACCGCGGCCGACCTGCTCAAGCTGTCGATGCTGGCGCTCGCCAAACCAAAGACGCCCGGCGCGCGCATGGTGCTGACGGTCCACGACGAGCTGGTGTTCGAGGTCCCCGACGGGGAAGTCGAGCGCGCCAAGCTCGAGATCCGCGAGGTGATGCAGAACGTCACCCAGCTGGACGTGCCGTTGGTGGTCGAGGTCGGCGCTGGTAGAAACTGGAACGAGGCGCACTGATCGCCCGGAGATCCATGAACGCCGCTCGGCAAAAGAAGACACCGGTCGCGGTGCTGGGCGCAGGCCTGACGGGCATGAGCGCGGCCCTCGCGCTCGGCGAGGCGCAGGTTCCCCACCGCATTTTCGAGCGGCTCGAGCGGCCTGGGGGGCACGCGATCACGCTCGAGGACTCCGGCTACCGCTTCGATCGTACCGGCCATTTGCTGCACCTGCGCGACCCCGACGTGCGACGGCGGGTGCTCGCTTGGATCGGCCGGGATTACCTCGAGATCGAGCGCAAGAGCGCGATCTTTTCTCACGGGGTCTACACCCGCTACCCGTTCCAGGCCAACACCTTCGGGCTCCCCCCCGAGGTGGCGTACGAGTGTGTGCTCGGCTTCGTGCAGGCGCATTTTCGCGATCCCAAGCCCGTCCCCAGAAACTTCGAAGAGTTTTGCCTCGCCCACTTCGGGCCCGGGATCAGCAAACACTTCATGATCCCGTACAACAGCCGGCTCTGGGGGGTGCCCCCGAGCGAGATCACCAGCGACTGGTGCCAGCGCTTCGTGCCGCTGCCGAAGCTCGAGGACGTGCTCGCCGGAGCGGTCGGGCACGCGGGGCGCGCGCTCGGCTACAACACCCATTTCGTCTACCCTCGGCTCGGCATCGGCGAGCTGCCACGGGCCATGCAGCGGCAGCTGCCGCACCTGGAGCTGTCCCGCGCCCCGCTCAGCATCGATCACGAGCGCCACCAGATCGTGTTCGAAGACGAAACGGTAGAGTACGACGTGCTCGTCAACACGGCGCCGCTGCCCGTGCTGCTCCGCCTGCTCCAGCGGCCGCCGGCCGAGATCGCGGAGGCCGCGTCGAAGCTCCGCTGCACCCACCTCTACTACCTGGACGTCGCGCTGAACCGTCCCGCCGGCAAGGACCTGCACTGGGTCTACGTCCCCGAGGCGAAGTACCCCTTTTACCGGGTGGGTTGCTACTCGAATTTCTCGCCGGCCATGGCGCCCGCCGGGCGCTCGAACCTGTACGTCGAGCTCGCCGACAGGGCGGCGCCGAAGCTCGAGGCGCTCTTGCCCCGGGTGGCCGCCGGGCTCGTCGACCTCGGGTTCATCGCGAGCCCGAGCGAGGTCGAGTTCGCGCGCGTTCGGCGGATCGACCACGCCTACGTCATCTTCGACCACCACTACTACCCGGCGCTCGCGACCATCACCCCGTTCCTGCAAGCCGCGCGGATCGTGACCGCCGGTCGCTACGGCGGCTGGAACTATTCTTCGATGGAGGACGCGCTGCTCTTCGGACAGCAGGCCGCCGCCCGCGCCAGCGAGCTGTTGAGATGAACGACGTCGTGTCCCCGCACATCTCCATCGTCATCCCCGTCTACAACGAGCAGGCGATCCTGCACGCCGCCGTGGTGGACCTGCGCGAGCGCCTGAAGCCGCTCGCCTGGTCGTACGAGATCCTCTTGGCAGAGAACGGATCCCGCGACGACACCGTGCCCATCGCCGAGATGCTCGCGAGCAAGTACCCCGAAGTGCGGCTGCTCAGCACCGGGGCCCCCAACTACGGCAAGGCGCTCCGGGCCGGCATCCTGGCGGCTCGGGGGGAGCTTGTGATCTGCGACGAAATCGATCTCTGCAACACCGATTTCCACCAGCGGGCGGTCGAGATCCTCGAGGCCGACCAGGCCGACTTGGTGATCGGCTCGAAGCTCATCGGGGGAGCGGAGGATGAACGCCCCTTCGTCCGCCACGCCGCCAGCATCGTCTACAGCGGCCTCTTGCGGGTGCTCCTCGGCTTTCCGGGGACCGACACGCACGGGCTCAAGGCCTTTCGTCGTTCGCGCGTGGAGCCGACGGTGCGGCAATGCCTCGTGGACAAGGACGTGTTCGCGAGCGAGCTGGTGATCCGCGCCTACCGCGACCAGCTTCGGGTGACCGAGATTCCGATCCGGGTGATCGAGAAGCGACCGCCCTCGATCAACCTGTTCAAACGCGTCCCGAACGTCATGAAGAACCTCGCACGGCTGACCTGGGCCGTGCGGGTCAAGGGTTGACGAGCGTGCACGACGCAGTCGCCGCCGACGTCGATCGAGGGCACTTCCGCCACGGGCTCTTCGCGGCCGTGCTGCTCGCCGTCTTGTGCTCGGCGCTCGCCTGGGGCCTGCACCGCCTGGTGCCGACAGCGACCCAGGCCCCGCTCTCGAGCCCGCCCGTCCGCATCGTGTCGTTGTCGCCGGGCATCACCGAAACCCTGTTCGCCATCGGGGCCGGGGACCGCGTGGTCGCGGTCAGCGATTATTGCGCCTACCCGCCGCCGGTTCGCGAGCTGCCGCGCGCGGGCACCGCGATCACACCGCAGTATGAACGGATCGCCCGCTTGAACCCCGACCTGATCGTGACGCAGACGACCCAGCGTTCGGCTGCGCCGGAGCTCGACGGCCTCGGCCCGACGGAGCGGCTGCCCTGGCTCGAGCTCGACGAGATCGCCAAGAGCACCCTCCGCCTCGGCGAGCTCACGGGACGCCAGGCTCAAGCTGCCGCTCTGGCCGATCGCCTGCTCACGTCGTTGTCCAAGCCGCCCCCCCCAGCTGCGCCGCGCGTGCTGCTCGTGCTCGGCTACGCCGGGACACGCCTCTCGGAGGTCTGGTTCGTCCGCGACAACTCCTTGCACGGCGCCGCCTTGAGGGCGGCGCGCGCCCGCAACGCGGTGCCCGAGGCGGTCGCTGGGCTGCCGCGCATGAGCCTGGAGCGCGTGCTCGAAATCGATCCGGACCAGATCATCGTGCTCAGCTCCAAGCCCCTGGACGCCAGCGCGACCCGGCAAGTCTTGGAGGCCTGGCGGGGCCTGCCGAGCCTGGCGGCCGTCGAGCACGGGCGGATCGGCGTGATCGACGCCGAGGGCGCGCTGGCCAACGGACCGCGGATCCTGGATTTCGTCGAACGGCTCCGAGCCCTGATCGGCGAGCTCGCGACGCGCTGACGCGCGCCGCGGGCGTCACCACTGCTCGATCCGCCACTTGCGCCGTTCGGCGATCCGGCGGAGGCGGCCGTCCGGGTTGACGGCCACGGGGGTCCTCACCCGCTCGAGCAGCGGCAGGTCGGTGATGCTGTCGCTGTAGAACGTCGCGTCCTCGAGCCGGAACCCAAAGCGCTCGCTCAAGCACTGAGCTCGCTCGAGCTTGCCCGACCCGTAGCACAACGGCTCGCGCACGCTCCCCGTGAAGCAGCCGTCCTCGCCCACCTCGAGCTCCGTGCACACGACGTGCTCGATGCCAAGCTCACGCGCCAGGGGCATGGCGGCGTAGGGCGTGGCGCCGGTCACGATGGCGACCACGTCTCCATCCTCACGGTGGCGCGCGACCGCGCGCCGGCCTTCCGCGCAGACGTGCGGCAGCACGTAGCGGGTGAACCAGCTCTCGCAGCTCTCCAGCAGCCAGGCCTCGCGCTTGCCCTTGAAGCTCTCCAGGGCCTGCGCCGCCACCTTCGGCGCATCGATGATGCCGAGCGTGTACTGCAGCGCCCAATACGCCACCTGCAGCGTGTCCCAGAAGCTCGCGTCGCCGCAATCCCGGCGATAGCGGGTGTACAGCGTGGCCGAGTCGCGCCGTATCAACGTCTTGTCCATGTCGAACAAAGCCGCTCGGCGGACCATGAGTAAAGTCTAGCACCGCCCGTGAGCGCTGCCGGGGGCAAACGCCCCCCCTTTGCGTGCTTGCGTGCGGGCACGCCCGGTGGCAGGCCCCCGGGGTCACGATGCCGCCCCTGCCCGTCGATGCGCTCCTCCCCGAGCTCGTGGAGCGGCTCGGACAAACTCCGAGCCTGGTGCTCGAGGCGGCGCCGGGAGCGGGCAAGACCACCCGCGTCCCCGCCGCCCTGCTGGAGGCGACCCAGGGGGAAATCCTCGTCTCCGAACCGCGACGCCTGCCGGCGCGGCTCGCGGCCGGCTACGTCGCGGCACAGCTCGGGGAAAGGGTCGGCGGCACCGTCGGCTACAGCGTCCGCTTCGAGGACGTGTCCAGTCGCGCCACCCGCGTCCGCTACGTCACCGAAGGCGTGCTGATCCGGCGGCTCATCGGCGATGAAACCCTCTCCGGTGTGGGTGCCGTCGTGCTCGACGAATTTCACGAGCGGCACCTGGACGCCGACCTGGCGCTCGCCCTGCTCCGCCGGCTTCAGCAGACCACCCGTCCCGACCTGAAGCTGGTCGTGATGAGCGCGACCTTGCAGGCCGAGCCGGTGGCGCGCTTCCTGGGGGACTGCCCTCGGCTTCGGAGCGAGGGTCGCGTGTACCCGGTGACCATCGAGTTTCTCGATCGCCCCGACGATCGACCGCTCGAGAAACAGGTGGTCAGCGCCGTGCGACGCGCGCTGCTCGAAGGCCCCGACGGCGACGTTCTGGTGTTTCTGCCCGGCGCCGCGGAGATCCGGCGCGCGCTGGCCGCGCTCGAGCCCATTTGCCAGAGCGCCGACGTTCGAGTGTTGCCGCTCCACGGCGATCTGCCCATCGAAGAGCAGGCGCGGGCCGTGGCGCCCGCCGAGCGCCGCAAGGTCGTGCTGTCGACGAACGTGGCCGAGTCCAGCGTCACGGTGGAGGGGGTCACGACCATCATCGACGCGGGGCTCGCGCGCGTGGCCACCCACTCGCCCTGGAGCGGCCTGCCGACGCTGGCGCTCGCCAAGATCAGCCGCGCATCGGCCACCCAGCGCGCGGGCCGCGCCGGCCGCACCGCCCCCGGCCGCGTCTTGCGGCTGTACACCCGCGGCGACTTCGAAACGCGCCCGGAGCACGATCCCCCCGAGGTGGAGCGGCTCGACCTGAGCGAAGCGCTGCTGGTCCTGCACGCGGCCGGCGTCCAGAAGCCCGGAGAGCTCCCTTGGCTCACCCCGCCGCCAGCGGCGGCGCTGTCCGCCGCCGAGACGTTGCTCGATCGGCTCGGCGCGGTGAGCGCGGAGGGGCGCCTCAGCGCGATCGGCGCTCGGCTGCTCGAGCTGCCGCTGCATCCGAGGCTCGGCCGCATCCTGGTCGAGGGCGAGCGCCGGGGCGTGGCCAAGCAGGCGGCGCTCGTGGCGGCGCTGATCGGCGAGCGCGACATTCGCGCGCGCGCGCCCGATGGCTTCGGCCAGCGCCGTGCGCCCCGTCCGTCGACGATGTCCGGTCCCTCGGACGTGCTCGACCTGCTCGACCGGTTCACCGAAGGCGCCGATCGGCGCCGCACCCCGGCGCGGCTGCGCTCCTTGGGCCTGAACCCCTCCGCGGTGTCGGCCGTCGAACGCGCCCGCCAAAAGCTCGCTCCGCTCGCCAGAAACCGGATCCCCCCTGTCGAAGATGAGGCGGAGCTGGAGCACGCGCTGCTCAAGTGCATCCTGACCGGCTTCGCCGACCGGGTCGCTCGGCGCCGCCGTCCGGGCGACAGCGGGCTCGTGCTCTCGAGCGGCGCCACCGCGCACCTCGACGAGGCCAGCGTCGTGCACCACCCCCAGTTCATGGTGGCGGTCGACGTCGAGGACCGCCCGGGGCGGGGTGGCGCGCGCGTGCGGCTCGCCAGCGCCATCGAGCCCGAGTGGTTGCTCGACCTGAGCCCGGAGCTGGTCGAGGCGCGCGAGCAGCTCGTGCTCGCTGAATCGAGCGGTCGCGTCGAGCGACTGAGCCGGCTCGTGTGCGGCTCGGTCGTGCTCGATGAGAGCCGAAGCCCAGCGCCCGCGGATCGAGAGACCGCTGCCTTTCTGGCAGAGGTGGCGCGGCGACGCGGCTTCAATCCCTGGTCGGAGCCGGCAGCCGCGACCCTGCGCGCGCGGCTGTCGCTGCTCGGCGAGCAGATGCCGGAGCTCGAGCTGCCCGACGTCGCGGCTCGGACCGAGGCGAGCCTCGACGCCATTTGTGAGGGGCTCACCTCGCTCGCGGAGCTCGAAGCGCTCGACGCCTCCGAGCTTCTATTGGCTTCCCTCACCCCCGAGCAGCGCCGGGCGCTCGAACGCGACACCCCGGCGCACGTGGTCTTGCCGGGAGGACGGCGGGTCGCCGTCCGCTACGAGCTCGACAAACCGCCGTACATCGAGTCTCGCCTGCAGGACTTCTTCGGGCTCGCGGACGGCCCGAGCATCTGTCGCGGTCGGGTGCCGCTCACGCTGCACCTCCTGGCGCCCAATCAGCGCGCGGTCCAGGTGACTCGCGACCTCTCCGGGTTTTGGGAGCGTCACTACCCTGGCATCCGCCGCCAGCTCAAGCGCCGCTACCCCAAACACGCCTGGCCCGAAGACGGCCGCACGGCGACGCCCCCCGCGCCGCGCGCCCGCTAGAGCTAGTCCAGGCGACGCCCCCCTCACCCGTCCAGGCGGGCCTTGAGCTTGGCGAGCAGCGTCAGCGCGTCGATGGGCGTCAGCCGATCGACGTCCGTGCGCTGCAGCGTCGCGATGACTTCCTGATGGACCGGTGAGTCGGGGACCTGTCGAAACAGGTCGAGCTGTGCCGCGGCCTTGCCGCGCCCGGCCTTCTGCCGCCCGCTCCCGGAGTCGTTGCCGGCGACGGGGTTGTTGCCGGCCTCCAGGAGCTCGAGCAAGGCCCGGGCCCGGGACAAAACCGACTCCGGCAGCCCGGCCAGCTTGGCCACCGCCACGCCATAGCTGCGACTGGCGGCGCCCGGGACCAGGCGGTGCAGGAAAATGACGTCCCCATCGAGCTCTCGGGCGCTCACGCTGTAGTTGGCGACGTGCGCGCTGTCGTCCGACAGCGCGGTCAGCTCGTGATAGTGCGTCGCGAACAGGGCGCGGCAACCGATGGCCCGATCCAGGTGCTCGGCCACCGCCCACGCGATGCTGAGCCCGTCGTAGGTGCTCGTTCCGCGCCCGATTTCGTCGAGGATGACCAGCGAGCGCGAGCCCGCGCGGCGCAGGATCTCGGCGGTCTCACGCATCTCGACCATGAAGGTGCTCTCGCCCTGAGCCAGGTTGTCGCTGGCCCCGACGCGCGAGAGCACGCGATCGATCAGGCCGATGCGAGCGGCGCGCGCCGGTACGTAGCTGCCCATCTGAGCGAGGATCGCGATCAACGCCGCCTGCCGCAGGAGCGTGCTCTTGCCGGCCATGTTGGGCCCGGTGACGATCCAGAGCCGCTCGCGTTCGGCGTCGAGGCGGACATCGTTCGGCACGAAGCGGCCGGCCGCCGCCAGCCGCTCCACCACCGGGTGCCGCCCGTCTTCGATCTCGAGGCAGAGCGAATCGTTCACCTCCGGACGGACGTAGTCGAAGCGGTGGGCGACCTCGGCCAAGCCCGCCGCGACATCCCAGCGGGACAGGCGTGCCGCGAGCGCCCTCACGCGCTCGCTCTGCTCGGCGGCGGCGCCGACCAGCGCGCGCAAGAGCTCGAGCTCCCGCTCCCGGTGCCGCTCCTCGGCAGTGGTGATGCGATCGGCCAGCTCGTCGAGCTCGTCGCTGGTGTAGCGCTCACCGCTAGCGACCGTCTGCTTGCGCCGCCAGCGCTCCGGCGCGCGAGCGCTCTGCCCCCGGCTGACCTCGATGTACCAGCCGAACACGCGCGTGTAGCGCACCTTCAGCGAACCGATGCCGGTCTCCTCGCGCAGCCGCGCCTCGAGCGTGACCATCTGCTCGGTGCCGGTGCGCCGCAGCGTGTCGAGCTCGTCGAGCTCCGGGTCATAGCCGGGTAGAAAAACGCCGCCGTCCTTGGGTTGGGCCGGGGGACGTTCGACCAGCGCCGCGGCCAGCGTGCTCTGGAGGTCGGCCACCGTATCGATCGACTCGTCGCTGCCGAGCACCTGTCGATCGGACCCGTCGAGGGTCTCGAGCAAGGCCACGGCGGCGGCGGCCGCCCGAAGGCCGTCTCGCAGCGCCCCCAGATCCCTCGGCGTCGCCTGACCCAGGGACGCCCGCATCGCGAGCCGCTCCAAATCGCCGACCGCGCCGAGCACCGAACGCAGCTCCGCCCGGAGCCGAGAATGGACGACGAACAGCTCGACCCGATCGAGGCGGCGGCGGATGCGATCGACCTCGGTGAGCGGCGCCAGCAAGCGCCGCCGCAAAAGGCGCGCCCCGCCGGGCGTGCAGGTCGCGTCGATCACCCCGAGCAGCGTGGCGTTCTGCGCGCCGGACACCGACTCGACCAGCTCCAGGTGACTTTGTGCGATCGCGTCGATGATCAGCGACGAGGCTGGATCCCAGGACGCAATGCGGCAAACCGGCAGCTTGGCGCCGGGGTGACAGGCCCGGGCGAAGCGCAGGCAGCGCGCCACGGCGCGGCGCGCCGCTGTGCTGAGCCGCCGCGCCTCCGACGCGAGATCTTCGAGGATCGGATCGATCTGCGCGTCGTCGAGCGGGGCGTCGGGACGGGCGACCACGCCGCCGAGCGCGGCCTGCACCGCGGCCAGGGCGCCGCCGCCCGACGGCGGCGCCTGCTCGCCGACGAGCACCTCGCGAGGCCGGGCGCGGCACAGCTCGCCGAGCAGCGCGGTCACGTCGGAGAGACCGGCGGCGCTGAGCTCCCCGGTCGACAAATCGAGCAGCGCAATCCCCACCCCCGCGTCCGTCGCCTCGATGGCCGCCAGCCAATTGTTCGCCGGTCCCTTCAGGTGCTCGCCGTCGATCACGAGCCCGGGCGTGATGACCCGGACGACCTCCCGCGGCACGATCCCACGTGTCTTGCTGGGGTCGGCCATTTGCTCGCAAATGGCGACCTTGTGGCCCGCCTCGAGCAGGCGCGGGATGTAGCCGTGCGCCGCATGGTGCGGCACCCCGGCCATCGGGATTTCGTCCGGCTTGCCCTTGTTGCGGCTGGTGAGGGTCAGATCGAGCAGCCGCGCGGCGACGACCGCGTCGTCGCCGAACATCTCGTAGAAATCACCCAGGCGAAAAAAGACGATCGCGTCCGGGTACGCGCGCTTTGCCCGCGCGTGCTGTTCCATGACGGGCGTGTGACGGCCTGCCATCGCAAACGTCCCGTTACTGGTACAACCTGACGAGCTCGAACCGATCGAGCCCGACGATCGCGAGCCCTTGGCTCGCCCCGTCGGCGACCACCAGGCGCCCGAGGCCCGGCACGACCTCGATCGACTGCGGCAACGTCGCGGAGCTCTGCGTGGTGACCAATGAGGTGAAGAGCGGCACGAACCCGCCGCCGACCTGCCAGCGAAACATCTGATCGCGCAGCGACGGCCGGTTGCCCCGGTAGATCACGAACCGTTCGGTCAAGCTCTGGAAAATGCACGCAGCCCCGGGTCCCCCGGGTCGAACGTAGGCGTCATCACCGGGGCTGCCCCCGAAATCGACCGTGCACGCGAGGGACGGCTCCGTCACCCAGACGGGCCGCAGATCGGGCTCGCCGTCGCCGTCTTCGTCCTCGCCCGTCGCTTCGAGCCTGCTGGAAAACTCCACGGCGGCCCCCACGGGGCAGCTGCTGGGCTCCTCGGGGGTGCCGGGCTCGCAGGCGGTGCTCGACACCTCGATCACGCGCGAGCGCAGCAGCCGCTCACGCGGGTTGCACTCGGCCGCGCGGGTGCAGCGCAGGTCTCCTGGCGCGGCGAACACATCGTGCCGGAACCCGCTCTCCGAACCGCGCACGATCCACTGTCGACCGCCTCGGATCGTGTAGCTAAGGCCGCCCGGGAAACAGCACTGGATCGCCGAGAGAAGCTGCTCCCGCTCTTGTTCGGACAGCGGCGCTGCCCGTTCGGGCGGGTCGCGCGGCTCGATCTCCAGGTGGGTTTGGTAAGCCGCGACGATCGCCAGATCCCGCGCCGGCTGCGGCACTTCGGGCGAGCCGAAGAGCGCTCGACACGCTTGCTCGGTGAACGTCGCCCCACACGCCTGCTGCCCCCAGTGGGGATCGTCGGCGCCGGGGACAGGGCTCGTGATCTGGACGTAGTCGACGTGGCGCTCGGCGAACGTCGACAGCGCCGCTTCGGAGGTCAACCCCAGCGCTTCGACGCGTTCGGGGTCGATGAGCGGCGCCCCCATTTCGCTGGCGAGCGCGAGGTCTTGCACGCCACGATCACAGAACGCCCCGTCCGGATCCTCGAACCGCGCCACGGCACCCTGCACCGACAGGAAGCCGGCCTTCCGGGGCTCCATGATCGGCCCCTCGAAGGTGGTCGTCACGTCTTCGTTCTGTGGAAAGGCCCGCGGCTCGGCCAAGGGCAACGCCAGCGAGTAGCGCTCCGCCAGCGAGGGCGACAAGATGAGGCGGCGCTGCACCTCGGACTGCTCGTCCGAAGAAAACCGCGCCCGGCCGACGAACACCTCGGCGAACGGCGGCGCGTCGGGATCGACCGGGTCGAACTCGGCGGCGAGCAGCTTGGGAGCCGAGGCGAGGACGTCACGGCGATCGTCGCTCGAAGCCCCGGGCGGCAGGGTCAAGCGCGGAAAGGCGCGCAGGCTGGGGACCTGCGCCGGGCGACCGCTGCGGCTCAGCAGGTAGGCCGCGCTGCGGACGCGGTGCGGCTGAACGACGTCGCAGCTGACCTCGTCGGTCACCGTGGGGCGGCCATCGGGCAGGCGGTAGACCAGGTCGGGATCTCCGGCGCAGCCACGGAAATCTTCTTCATCCCCCGAGTTGGTTTGCACCGGCCTCCGGCACGGAGCGTCCCAGTCCTCCACGTCCACCACCACGACTTGGCCGTTGGTCAGCGCAGCGAACGCGAACACGCCTCGCAGGCGCCGCGGGCCCGCCCCCCGCGATAGATCCGACGCGGGACGGTACAACGCCGCGGGCTCGTCCAGCGGGACCGCCGGGTCGGGATCGCACAGGGTGCCGATCACGGCGACGCCCGTCGCCGGATCGGCGATGGGCACGTCGTGCTTGGCGAAGACGACGTCTTGTACTGGCGCCGACAACCGAATGCGGTCGGGCGGCTCCGCTGGAAGCCGAGCCCCACCCGGCCGTATGACGGGCGTTCGGTTGGTCGAGCCGGCGCTGACGTCGAAGACCATCAACGAGCCCTCGGCGTCGTCCACCGCATAGACGAACTGCTCGCCCTTCGTGGTGACCGGGCTCACCGCGAGCTTCTTGGTCCGCACGACGCGCGACGGGTCCTCGTAGGACATCGGCAGCAGCGGCGGCAGCGGCGCCGGAGCGCAAGGATCGGAGACGTCCAGCACGTGCACGAGCGGGGCTCCCTGGTCGGCCACGAAGAGCCGCCCCGAGGCCAGCGCCATGTCCGACGGGCGCGATCGAAACGGCCCCGCCGGGCCGCCGCGCTGCTCGGCCGGCTCGCACTGCAGCGGTGGCTCGAGCTCGGGAGGAACCTGCTGCGGCGGCACGCTCGGTGGGAGCGTGGCGTCGAGCGGCACCCAACGCTCCACGCTGCACGGCGCGAAGCTGCCGAGCGGGCGATCCAGCAGCTCCTGAGCGTCAATCACGGCGATCTGGCCGAGGTCGGGCAACGCGACCGCGAGCTTCCTCCGCCCGGCGGGGCTGCTCTCCGCGCCCAAATCGACCGGACAATACTCCCGCGCGCTCGCCGCCGAGGGCTCGAGCGGCGCCGGCGCGGCATCGCACGAGGTGCGCACGCCATCGGGCCCGGCCGGATCGATCAAGACGGTCATGGCACCGGGAGCGGCCGGAAGCGCGCAGGCGGGCCACAGGGTGAGCTCACGCCGGGGCTCGTTCGGGCCGCGCGGCTCGCGGGCGCAGCTGGTCGGGAGCCCGTAGATACCCGGCTGTCCGACCTCGGCCACCGCCACGAAGGTCGCCTCGCCCCCAGGCGTCGCTGCGATGCTGACCGGGTTGGCGCCGACCGGCAGGAAGTTGTAGCCGGGGCTGCTGGGGTCGAGATCGAGCACGCGATCGCGGGTCAGATCGACCACCGCGACCTCCCCCCGCAGCGTCTGCGTCACCAGCGCCAGGAGGCGGTTTTGCCCCGTATCGTGATCGGGGCACGCCTCGATGCTCCGGCCGCGTCCGTCCGGCCCGAGGCAAATGAAGGCGATGTCGCCGCTGCGTTCGAGCGAGCGCAGCGGTTGGCTTTGCGGATCGGACTGACATCCGCTCAGCGCGGGCAGCAGCAGACCCAGCGCGAGCGCGCGCAAGCCGCGGTTCACTTCGATGCCCTCGGTGGCGTCGGACGCCCGATCGTGGCGATGAGCTGCCCGAAGGTTCGATGCCTCTGATCCAAATCCAAAACGCCGATGTAAGAGTCGGTGAAGTGGGCGACGTAGCCCAAGCCATGCGCGGCGTCGATGGCCAGCGCGTGCGGACCCCGCCCGGTGGTGATCCAAGTCTCTTCGCGACGCCGCGCGGGATCGTACACGAGCAGGCGCCGAGCATCGAAGCTCAGCACGAACACCCTCGGCTCCGGCTCGCCGCTCGTGTTGATGATGGTCCCCGTCACGATGCGCGAAGCGCCGAACGGCAGCGGCGCGACGTCGAAAAACTCGGGCAGGTCGTCGCTCGGCACGTCGTCGCTGGCGGGCTGCGTCGCCCCCACGAGCAAGCTCGAAGGCGTGCGGTTGGCGACGTACACGCCGACGGGCAGCGTCGCGCACGCCTCCAGACACTCGGTCTCGTCGGGCGCGCAGCGCGCGCCGCAGGCGCGCCGTTCGGTTTCGTCGACGGCGATGCCGCGTGAGTCGAAGCCGACGGAGTTGGTGCGGATGTCGGTCTGTCCCAGGTCCTGGACGTAGGCCTGACCTTCGCCGGCCTTGGCCGCGGAGAAGTAGCGCAGCAGGCGCACCTCCGCGGCGTTTCGAAACGTCACCAAGAAACCGGGCGCCTCGTGCTGCCCGGCGACGAGCTCCGGCAGCGCCGCGATCCCGATCGGTCGGCTCGGCAACCCGCCGAGCACGAACGTGAGCTCCGGACCAGCATCCCAGTCGTTGACGAACAGCGAGACCGCGCCTTCGGTTTGGTGGGTCGTCAGGATGGCGCTGCCGTCAGGCGACGCCGCGACGCCGAAGGGCTCCGCGGCCATCCGCTGCCCGCGCCGGGTCTCCTCCGCCGGTTCGTCGCCGACCCGGTGGCGATCGCCGCAGCGCCGGATGGCTCCCTCCTGGTCGCATTCGAAATGGCCGTCGGGGGCCACGTCGATGTAGTGCAACGTGGCGTCTCCGCGAACCGGGATGAACAGCCTCCCTCCCCCGCCGTCGGGGCGGGCGCGGTACAAGACGTCCGTGGCGAACGCGCTGATCGACACGGCGGCGCCCTCGATGATCAAGCTGCCCTCGACCCCCGCCGCCGCCGGTGGACTGGCGGGATCGATGTGCCCGCACAACCCAGGCACGATGAGCCGCTCGGCAGCGGACCTCAGCGGCAGCGGAGCGCAGGGGTTGTCGCTGTCCGGGTCGACGCAGAAGTAGCTCGGCACCGCGGAGCGGGCTGGGAGGTCGCAGACGCGCCCGGCGTCGCAGTCGGCATCGGCCCCGCAGGGTCTCGGGAGCAGTGCCCGGACCTCTTGCAGATCCAGCGCCTGGACCGTGCCGGCGTTGAACTGCAGGTCGAAATCGCTGTTGACGACGTAGAGCTCGTTCGCATCGGGGTCGAGCGCGAGCCCGACCGGGAAATAAATGCGATCGAGCGACGGCTCTCGGCCGTCGCCGGGTGGATAGCAGCTCGAAGCCAGCAGCAAGCTCGCGAACCACGCGTAACGAAGCGCGGAGGACATTCCGTGGCGCGGAGCCTAGTGCGAGGGCTCGCGTCTAGCAATCACCCAGGCAGGCTGCTCGAGCCGAAACCATGCAGCGTCCAGCGGGCCCGGGGGGGGCGAGCGCTCAGCCGAGGTCGAGGATGATGACGCCGCGGTCGCTTTGCTCCTCGTCCTCGTCGTCGTCCCGCTCGCGGCGGGGCGCCGGGCCATACGCATCGACGGGAAGCTCCAAGCGGGGCTGCGGTCGCTCCTCTCGCTCCTCTTCTTCTCGTCGGCGAATCTGCTCGATGATGAACGGAGGGAGCATGCGCGGCCTCGCTTCCGACCGGACGTGAGGCATCCGGTCATTCACTAATTTAGCGAGATGCCCCTCCCGGTCAAGCTCGGCCGCCGCCGTGAGAGACCCGGGGTTCGATGAACGCGCTGATGCGGGCAGCATGACTCCTACAAAGTCGCCCGCGGCCGCGCCCGTTAAGAAAATTTTCTCCCGATCCCGGCACGGACGAGCCGTCATCCATCTGCCCATGTTCGGGGGGCAGCAGGCGGGGGAACGGGCAGGTTCCTCGGCCGGAGCGGACGCGAAGGCGCGTGGTAACCTTGCCCTCGCTTGCATCTCGACCGACACGCCCCTACGCCGCGCTCGATGCGCTGGCTCGTTGCCCTGGCGGGGGTCGCCCTGCTCGTCACCGCACACCGGGCGAACGCGGCCTTCGCCGCGAATGACACGAGCTGGGAGGGCGGCAGCGAGCTGCTCGCGCTCTGCCGGGAGCGGCTCGGTGAAGATCGGGTCAAGCTCGCCGCGACGCTCGACTTCGACGCGCTCGAGCCGGGAGACGGCGTGCTGATTTTGCACCCCAAGGTCGAGCTCGACTACACCGAGATCAGCAGCTTCCTGCGGGCGGGGGGCCGCCTGGCCCTGATCGACGACTTCGGGGAAGGCTCCAAGCTGCTCGATCGCTTTCAGATCCGGCGCATCCAGGCGCCCCTTCGCCCCGAGCGCGCGATGCGCGAAAACCCGTCCCTGGCCATCGCCGTGCCCTCGGTGGAGATGGTGGCCGGGCACGAGCAGGGGCGCCATCCGGTGGTCGCGCGGGTGACCGAGGTGGTGACGAACCATCCGAGCGGGCTGGTCCATCCGAACCTGACACCGGTCCTCGAGATCCCCGCCGTGGGCCAGGCTCCGGTGGCGCTGGCGGTGACCGGGATCATCGTCGACCGCGGGCGGCTGTTCGCCATGGCCGATCCGTCCGCCTTGATGAACTTGATGCTGCGCTACCCCGGCAACCGTGCCTTCGCCGAGGGGCTCATCGACTACCTGCTCGAGGACGATGCCTGGGGCGAACGCGGCGGCACGCTGTACTTTTTGACGAACGACTTTCGCCAACGCGGTTCGTTTGCCGGCGAGTCCCAGCTCCGCTCGGAGCTCGCGGAGTACGTGGACACCGTCAGCGACGCCCTCCGCCGGGCGCGCGAGCAGGGCATCCCGGAGCTCTTGGCGCTGCTCATGGCGGTCGCGACCACGGGGCTCGCGCTGGCCTGGGCGCTGCAGCACGCGCTGCGGCGCTACCGCCGGCCGCTGCCGCGCTACGCAGCGCCGGTACCGCTCGTCGGACAAGGCGGCGTGGCCGGGC
Organism: Pseudomonadota bacterium; assembly: GCA_023418705.1. Taxonomy (GTDB): domain Bacteria; phylum Myxococcota_A; class Polyangia; order Polyangiales; family Polyangiaceae; genus JAEZYZ01. The sequence continues at coordinate 52,425 of JAEZYZ010000110.1, forward strand.
GGGCCGCCGTGCTCGCGGCCCCCACCACCCATCGCGCGCTGGTCCTGCTCGAGCTGAAGAGCGGGCTCGAGGAGGCGCTCGCTCACCGGCTCGGTCTCGACGAAAAGGTCGCGCCCTCGGTGCTCCTGGCGGAGATGGAACGCCAGCAATTGCTCGACCGGCCGTCGCGTGAAAATCTTGCTGGGCTGCTCGAGCGGCTCGGAAAAATCGAGGCGGCGGTGCTCGCGCGCAGGCCCCCCACGATCCGCCAGCGTGAGCTCGTCGAGCTGCGAAAGCGCGCGCTCGGCGTGCTTTCCCGGCTCGAAATCAGCACAGCCGGAGTAGAGTCCCCCGAACGCGGAAGGGCCCCGTGACGCAGGCTTTGCAAATCAATGAAATCGAGGCGGCCAGGGAGCGGCTGCAGGACCTGAAGGCGCAGGTCACCCGCGTCTACATCGGTGACACGGGCGCGGTCGACGTGATGTTGATGGGCCTGCTGGCGCGCGGCCACGTGCTGCTCGAAGGGGTGCCCGGCATCGCGAAGACCACGCTGGTCAAGGCCTTCGCCCAGGCGCTCGGCTGCTCGATCCGGCGCATCCAGTTCACCCCGGATCTCCTGCCCGCCGACATCACCGGCACCTACGTCCTGAGCCCGCGCGACGGCAGCTTCTCGCTGCGCGCCGGTCCCATCTTCGCCAACGTGGTGCTGGCCGACGAAATCAATCGCGCGCCCGCGAAGACGCAGTCCGCGCTGCTCGAGGCGATGCAAGAGCGCCAGGTGACGATCGAGGGCGATCGCTTCGAGCTGCCCGATCCGTTTTTCGTGCTGGCCACCCAAAATCCGATCGACTTGGAGGGCACCTACCCCTTGCCAGAAGCGCAGATCGATCGCTTCGTGGTGCGGGTTCGCATGGGATACCCGAGCGTGCGCGACGAAGTGGCGATGCTGCGCGCGCACGGTGTCCTCTCCCCCGAGCCGCGCGCGGTGCTCGGGCCGAGCGACGTGCTCCAGCTGCAGTCGATCGCCGCGCGCGTCCACGTCGAAGACGATCTGCTCGACTACGCGGTGCAGCTGTGTGCCTTCACGCGCTCGCACTCGAAGGTGGTGTTGGGCGCTTCGCCGCGCGCCTCGCTGGCGCTGCTCCGCGCGAGCAAGGCCGCAGCGGTGATCGCGGGCAGGCCGTTCGCGACGCCGGACGATTTGCGCGCGGTGGCAGAGCCGGTGATCGCCCATCGCCTGGTCTTGGCGCCGGAGCTCGAAGGAGAGCCGCGCGCCCGAACGCGCGTCGTCGAAGAAGCGATCGCGAAGGTGACCTACCGACGCGCCGTGCGTCCCGTGTAGACATTGGGAGCTGCGCCGCGGCGCTCGTACGCACTGGAGCGCGCGCGGCTCGGTTCGAGTGCTGCCTTTTGGCAGCACCTGAGACTTGCACCCCTCAGCGTGTCGCTCTCGGCCGAGGATCGTGATCGATGAGCGGCGAAACTCGATTGACCAACTTCGGACGCTGGGGCTCTAATCGCTGAAATGAAGCGAACGTTGACACGTCACGCGCTGGCGGCGCTGCTCGCCTGCGCCGTGACCGCTGCGTGCTCCAATCAGAAACCCGCCACCACCGCGACGTCTTCGGCCGATCAAGCGGGGTATGCCGAGCGCTACCCGAACGAGCTGTCCCAGACGCGCGCCCGGTTCATCGAGCACGAGAGCCGCTCGGGTCGCGTGGTTCAGGAGTTTTCCACCTACCCCGACGCGCTCAACGATCCGAGCTGGTCGCACGTCGAGGCGGTCGTCGACCGGGCAGACCAAGCGGGCAAGAGCAGCACCTACGCGGACCAGCACGCCGAAAACCAGGCGGTCGAGGATTTTTTCTCCGAAGAGAAGACCGAGATCAACAATCGCGTGGCCGGGGCCGTGAACTACACCGCCAAACAAAAGGGCGTGAAGGCCGATGGGCTCGCCGGCGCGGCGGTGCACGGCCTGGACAAGGCGGTGGAGAAGCAGCTCGAGGAGCGCCTGCGCGCGCACAACGAGGCGCACCGGTTCATCGACGACAACGAAGAGGCGCTCGGCAAGGCGAACCTCGAGAAGCTTCGGACCCAGGCGGACGACATCAGCTACGTGAGCTACGTGGTGTACGTCGGGATCCCGCAGACGCGCGACCGGCTGCAATCGATGATCGACGAGGCCAGCGGCGTCCGCAGCACGCTGCAGCGCACCATCGATGAGTCCAACGCCATCGCGGCGGACCCGAGCCGCTCGGACGCCGAAAAGGCGGCCGCGCAAAAGCGAGCCACCGCGGCCAGCGAGGCCCAGGCCAAGCTCGACTCGGAGGTGCAGCAAGCCCAGCACGTGCTCACCGAGCTCGAAGAGCGGCAAAAGAAGCTCCAGCAGGACTACGAGGCGGCGCTCGATCAGCTCAAGCAAAAGCTGCAGGAGCGCGCGGCTCAGACCCCAGCAGAGCCCGCGACGTCCTGACGGGCAGACCATCAGGACCTTCGGCCCACCTCGCGTCAGCGAAGACGCTTCTCACCACCGAGCTAGCGTCGCGCGACGAACGGCGCGGCTTGGAGAGCGGGCACAGCAAGAGCGGAAGGGGACCGACGGCGTCGGTCACCGATCGGAGTCGAACTCCACGAATATTCTTCCGTCCTTCCGTTCCTTCCTGTGAACAAAATTGCGGATCGGAGATCGGGCACAGCAAGAGCGGAAGAGCGGATGGGGACCGACGGCGTCGGCCCCCCATCGGGCTTTTGATGGATCTGCGTGACCCGACACCTTGGCGCTGCGCCGGGCTCAACTGCCCAAGTTTCATTTCCTGAAAAATTTTCAATCCGCGTGCCGGAACACGAAGCGCTTGTGGAGCGGATAGTTGTATCCGGCAAAGATCGCCCCTCGGGCCAGCCACCAGACGAGCTGGTAGGGCCAGCTGGTGAGCGCGAGCAAGAGCTCGACCAGCGCGGCATTCAGCGCTGCGCTGCCGGCTGAAACGACGGCGTAGCGGGCGGCCATGCCCGGCAGCGCGCCGGTGCTGTTGAACGACCAGGAGCGGTTCAGCGTGAAGTTCACGGCCGCGCCAAGCAGACAACCGGCGAACGTCGCCGCCGCTGGCGCGACGCCGCCCAGGCTGACGAGCGTGGCCACGAGCGCGAAGTCCGCCGCCGTGGCCACGAAGCCAGCGGTCGCGTTGCGCAGCAGACCGCCGCGGCCAAGCATCGTGAGCTCAGGCCGCCGCGCTCATCGCCTGGCCGCGCGCTCTGCGCCGGTAAGCGCCCGGTGCCGCCCCTGCCCAGCGCTTGAACGCCTTGCTGAAAGCGGCCTCCGACTCGTAGCCCACCCGCTCGGCGATTTCGGCGAGCGTCGCGTGTCCGGCGCGCAGCATGCCGGCGGCTTTTTGCATCCGCCAGCGCGTGACGTAGTGCAGCGGCGGCTCGCCCACGAGCTGGGTGAAGCGCGAAGCAAACGCCGAGCGCGACATCCCGACCTTGGACGCGAGCACGGCCACCGTCCAGCTCTGCTCGGGGTTCTGGTGGATCAAGCCGAGCGCCGTGCCGATCTGCGGCTCGCTCAACGCGCGCAGCCAACCGCGCTCGGACTCCGAGCTGCCCGCCAGGTAGGCGCGCACCAGCTGGATGAAGAGGATGTCCGCGAGCCGGTTCATCACGGTGGCGGCCCCCGGTCGATCGGACGCGGCCTCACAGGCGATGAACTGAAGCGTGGTCTCGAGCCAGCGCACCGCCCGACCGTGCTCTCCTTGCACCAAGACGACGCGCGGCAGCACGCTCAACAGAGGGTTATTGTGGCGGTCTTCGAAGCGCAGGCAGCCGCTGACCAACACCGAGCGCGCTTCGTTCGGGACGGCGTGGAGCAGCTGACCGCTCAGCGGCTCACGGCAGTCGAACATTTCCTGGAGCGGCCGTGGCACCGTGGTCGGGTCGTCACGCAGCACGTGCTCGCTGCCCTGTGGGACCGCCACGACGTCGCCCGCCGAGAGCAACATCGGCTCTTCCCCCGCGACCTCGAGCCAGCAGCTGCCTTCGATCACCACGTGGAAGAGCGCGTGCTCACCGCTGGGAACCAACACGCCCCAAGGCGCCTTCAGCTCGACGCGGCCGTAGCAAGCAGCGTTCACCCGAACCGTCTGCAGAACATCCGTAAGTACGTCCATCACTGCTCCCGAGGTGGTTCGACGGGCCGCGTCAGGACCCGTCGATTGTACGTGCGCACAAGAAGGTTGCTTGATCTTGGACTGACCGTCCAGTCATGCCTTACATTTCCGGAGTTTGTGGGCCCCGCCCGCGGCTCGGGCCTCGGAGCGTCCTTGGTCCGGTGGCCCGACGAATCACGGCCTCCTCCTCGGGGCGGGGCTCCCGCCCCTTTCTAGAGCGACAAACGGTCTGCGGAGCGGAGCGTTTGTCGCGGAAATGAGACCCTCTAGGAGCACCGAGCCGTGAGCAGACGAGCGGGATCTCGGCTCTGGCAAACGGGTCGGTGCTCTAGCGCCCGCCAGCGCGGGAGCGACGCAGCGCCTCGGCGTCGACGACCAAAAATGCACGGTCGATCACCAGCTGGTCGTCGACCAGCACTCGCAAGTTCCAGGTGCCCGGCAAATCTTCGGGCTCGAACCGGATCAAGTGCTCGAAGCGCCGCTGCCCCGATCGCACCGTCGCCTCCCCGAGCTCGACGAGCCGGCCCGTCTTGGTCTTGCGGGCCGCACCACTCGGCACATCGAGCTCCCAACGGATCGGCAGCGGACGCCGGAGCGGCTCGCTGAAAATGATGCGAAAGCCCTGCTCTTGTTTGGTGCGATCGAGCTCGAATGGAACCTGTTCGCGCTCCTGGATCTGCCCCCCGTAGAAGACGCCGAACTTTGCGGATTCGACCAGAGGCTTGGGCCCGCGTGCATCACACGCCGCGACGACCAGCCAGGCCAGCAGCGCCGCAGCCTTTCGGGGAACGAAACGCTTCGCGCCCATCATTCACCGAGGACGGTCGAGAGGGCGCCGGCCATGCGCGCGAACGCCGCTGGCGGCAAGCTCTCGCCGCGTGCGTCGAGATCCACCTCCGCCTGATCTGCGGCCTGTTTCAACTGCGGAGGGTGCACGCCGGGCAACGACTGCCAAGCGTTGGCGAGTTTCTTGCGGCGCTGCCCGAAGGCCGCTCGAACCAGCTGGCGAAACAGCTCTGTCTCTTCCGTCATCGGCTCCGCCAGCGGGCTTAGCACCACCACCGCAGAGTCCACCCGCGGCTGGGGATAGAAAGCGCCCCGCCGGATCAACAGCTCGCGCCGGCACCGAAACTGCACCTGCAAAAAGACGCTCGGGGCGCCGTAGTCTTTGCTGCCCGGCGACGCCGTGATGCGCTGGGCGACCTCGAGCTGCACCAAAAACACCAGCCGGTGAAGGCGTCGTGCCAGCGACGCCGCGCGCTCGAGCAGGGGCCCGGTGATCTGGTACGGCAAGTTGCCGGCGAGCACGTGCGGCGGCGGACACCCCATTAAGAGCTCGGCGGCGTCCACCGCCTTGGCGTCCGCCTCCAAGAGCTCGAGCCGGCCCGCGGCGATGCTCTCGGCAAACTCCGCGCGCAGCACCGGCAAAAGATCGCGATCGCGCTCGATGGCGAACACTCTGGCGGCCCGCTGCAACAAAGGCCGCGTCAACGCTCCGAGCCCGGCCCCGATCTCGACCACGCTCCCGCCCGGCGGCGACGTGGAGAGCTCGGCGATCTGGCGCGCGAGGTTGGCGTCCAGCAAGAAATTCTGCCCGAAGTGGCGCTTCGGCCGGAGCCCGTGGTCAGCAAGCAGCTGCTTCGGATTGCGGTCCGTGGAGCTCATGTCGCCGCCGGCGGCTCCGGCCGATCGGCCACGACGCGGCGCGGGCGGTGCACGGCCACGCCGAGGCCACGCAGCGCCTGCTCGCCGCGCTGCTCGGCCACCTGGACCCGCAGCGAGACCGCCGCGGCGACGGCGCGGGCGGTGGCGCCTTCGCCGACCGGCACGCTCGGCGCGTGCTGCATCGGGATCCACAACAGGTCGACCCGGCGCCGCGGGTGCTTGAGCAGGGCGCGGCGGATCTCCGGGCGTGCCGCAGGATCGGGCGCGGGCGACCAGACATAAATCCGACTCGGCGCAGGCCGCGCCCTGCCGAGACGGCGCAGCGCCTCGGCCAGCTGCAGGTCCGTGCGGCTGCGCTCCGGTTCGAGCCGCGCCGGGGCGGACACCCCGAAGCTCGCCAGATAGCGGCGCAGCACCCGCTCCCGGCGCAACGCAGCGAACGGCTCGCCCACGTCGGGGAATGGCGCCCGCGGCAGCGCCCGCTCCACGCGTCGCAGCAGCCGATCGAGATCGCCGGGCGCCACGCCCCGGACGAGCGCCGGATCGAGCGGGCGCATGTGCTCATAGACGCGCAGCGCGACGTCCGCCTCGTCCCAGTCGCTGCGATCGGCGTCGTACGCGGCGGTCGCATGGCTGAGCGTCGCCATCAGCGCTGCCAGGTGCGCTGGTCCCCGATCCGGCTCGATCCAGGCGAGGGTGCGGCCTGCCACGATGCCGACACCGACGCGATCCCCGCGGGAGGCGTGCCGCTCGGCCACCGAGGCGACCTCATCGATGGCGTGGTCGAGCGGAGCGCTGCCAGGCGTCCCCGCCCAGAGCTCGATGGACGCGTCGAGCAGGAGCCAGACGATCTCTCGCTCATCCTGCTCGTACTCGCGCACGAGCAGCTTGCCCCGTCGCGCCGAGGCCTTCCAGGCGATGCGCTTGAAGGGGTCGCCCGGCTGGTGCTCGCGCAGCTCGCGCAGCTCGCTGCCGTCGCCCGCAAACCGACCGCTGCGCCCGGCCTCGGCGCTGAGGCGGTTGCGCCCGCCGCGACCGGACCGCGACAGCACGCCGTACGGCCGCGGCATCACGTCGACGCCGAACGGATTGGCGAAGGTCAGCGGCACCTCGAACAGCCCGGGGCCACCGCGCACCTCGAGCGAGAGCCCGTGGATGCCGTGACGGCCCACACGCGGCCCCCGCACCCGAACGGCCACCGAGAGCCGCCCTCCAGCGGGCACCTCTCCGGCGCTCGGCTCGATGCTGACGCGCAGGTTCGGCGAGCACACCGGCCGAAGCTCGACGAACCGCGCCGCGCGGGTGTCGCGGTTGCGCACCTCGGCCTCGATTTCGAGGCTCTCGTCCCGCGCGATGCGCCGGTAGCGCGGCTCGCTGCGCCAGAGCATTTCGAAGCCAGCCGCGCGGATCCGCGCCACGCCGAGCTCCGTCACCGCTCGGGCGACCGCCAGGCCGACGAGCAGCGCCCCCCCCCACGCGAACACCGCCGCTTGCTGCGCCGCCAGTCCGGCGAGCATCGTCAACGCCCCGGCGGCGGCCAAATGGCTCGTGGCGCGGGTGGGGTGGATCTGCATGCCGGAAGGCTACCACTCGGAGCGGGGGGCTGTGTTAAGCGGTGTGGTCGCTCGTGTCGGAAGCCGCCCGCCGCCTTGCCCTCGCTGCCGCACTGCTCTGCGTCGCTCGCGGGGCGAGCGCCGATCCTGCCGCAGCACGCGCGCCGGCGGCGACCCCATCAGAGCTGTCCCCCTACGAGCGGCAAACCGTGGAGGACGTGCTCGCCGAGCTCGACGCCCGACTCGCCGAGGCGCCCGCGGGCAAGCGGATCGAGCGCGTCGACGTGGTGGCGCTCGATGTCTTCGAAGATCGCGATCCGGCCCCGAAGCTGCTCAACGTCCTGCACGTGACGACCCGCGAGCGCGTGATCCGGCGAGAGCTGCTGTTCGATGTCGGCGATCCGTACCGCCCCAAGCGCATCGACGAGTCCGAGCGCAACTTGCGCAGCCGGCGACAGCTCTCGCTCGTCTTGATCGTTCCGGTCGAAGGCAGCGCTCCGGACCGAGTTCGCGTGGTGGTGATCACCAAGGACGTCTGGAGCCTGCGGCTGAACTGGGGCGTGGAGTACGGACGCGGCGCGTTGACGCGCTTCGTGCTGCAGCCGAGCGAGGAAAACCTGTTCGGGACGCACGCCACGGTGGCAGGGCTGTTCGAGCTCCTGCCCGACGTCTACTCCGTCGGCGGGCTGTTCAGCCACGCGCGCCTCGGCGGGACGTGGCTTCGGAGCCTGATCAACGCGAACCTGGTCTTCAACCGTCGAACGGGCGAAAACGAAGGCAGCTTCGGGAGCCTCTACTACGGTCAACCGCTGTATTCGCTGCGCACCGAGTGGGCGTACGAGGTGACGGCGTCGTGGCGCTACCTGATCAGCCGCAGCTTCACCGGCGACGTTCAACGCGTGTTCGATCCGCGCCCCCCCGGGCGGCGCGACGGCCCCTGCGGCGACCTGTGCATTCCGCTGGAGTACCGCACGGACGAGCTCTACGGCAGCTACTTGCTCACCCGCTCTTACGGGCGGCTCGACAAGTTCGACCTGTCCGTCGGCGCCGAGGCGCAGCGCCGCGCCTACCGCACGATCGACCTTCAAGACCGCGACCTGTCGGCGCGCGCCGCGTTCATCCGGCAGGAGGTCCCGGTCAGCGACACCCGCATCAGCCCCGTCTTTCAAGTGCGCGCGCACTCGACGCGCTTCACGAGCGTGCTCAACCTGACCACCCTGGGCCTCCAAGAAGACTATCGCACGGGGCACGACCTGTACCTGCGCGTGTACCCCGCGGCGCGATCGTTCGGGTCGACCCGCGATCTATTCGGCACCTACGCCGCGATCGCGTACACGTTCCCGGTCTCCGACGGCCTGTTCCGAACGGTCGTCAGCAACACCATCGAGTTCGCGGGGCCCAATCGCACGGACGCCGAAGCGAGCGCGGCGCTCTTTTTGGCGACGCCGAGCCTCGGGTTCGGGCGCTTCATCTACTCGGCGTACTTGTTCCACCAATACGAGAACTACCTCAACGAGCGGCTCGAGCTCGGCGGCGACACCCGCCTGCGGGGCTATGCGCCCAGCGCCTTCCGCGGCAAGGACCTGCTGAGCAGCAACTTCGAGCTGCGGACGCGTCCGCTGTCGCTGTGGTCGGTCCAGGTGGGGGCCGCGGCGTTCTATGACGTCGGCGACGCCTTCGACGGCTTCGAGGATCTGGCGCTGAAGCAGGGCGGCGGCGCTGGCATCCGCGTGCTGTTGCCGCAGCTCGAGCGCACGGTGTTTCGCGTCGACTGGGGGGTTCCGTTGACCCCGGAGCCCGCGTGGCCCGGCGCCATGTTCTTGAGCTTCGCCCAAGCGTTCAACGTGCCGGCGCCGCTGCCGCCGAGCCAGGCGGCGGTGATCGCGCCAGTGCCGCTGTATTGATGACCGTCTCTTCGACCGAACCAGCTCAGTGCTCGCGCTGGCGAGCGTCGGCCTGCTCCATCGCGGCTTCCTCGATCGGCGCGCGCTCTTCCAGGAACGGAGGGTTGGGCGCCATCTGGAACTCGTGGAAGGTGCGGATGGTGGGCGGCGGCGGATCGCCGTAGAGCTCGAGCTGCGCTGCCGCCCAGAGCTCTCGCTTGACGAGGTCCCCGTGCTCGGCGCTCCCCGGCTCGCCCTCGAAGGCCTCCAGCGCCTCGTCCGCTTCCTTGAGCTCGAGCCGCGCCCGCACCGGGTCGACGTCGCCCTTGGCCACGAAGTTATCGGTGAGCAGGCGGGCCCGGTCGTCGGCCACCTGCACGAAGCCGGGGCCCACCGCGACGCGGTGTTCCTCTCCCGCTTGCCGGTAGCTCACGATGCCGGTTCGGAGCGCTGCCAGCAGCGGACGGTGTCCCGGCAGCACGCCGAACTCTCCCTCCACGCTCGGCGCGGTCAGCTCGCTGACCTGCTCGCTGAGCTTCACACCGTCCGGGGTGATGATCTGCAAGTCGATGTGTGCGGCGTCTGCCATGGCAAACCTCAGCTCGACTGCTTCATCTGCTCGGCGGCGGCCTTGACCTCGTCGATGTTGCCCTTGAGGTAGAACGCCTGCTCGGGCAAGTCATCGAGGGCGCCGCTCAGGATCTCCTTGAAGGCGGCGATCGTCTCCTTCAGCGGGACGTACTTGCCGGCCAGACCCGTGAACTGGCTGGCGACAAAGAACGGCTGCGACAAAAACTTCTGGATGCGGCGGGCGCGCCCGACCACCAGCCGGTCGTCCTCGCTGAGCTCGTCCATGCCCAAGATGGCGATGATGTCCTGCAGGTCCTTGTAGCGCTGCAGCGTCTGCTGCACCCCTCGCGCCACCGCGTAGTGCTCCTCTCCGATGATGTTCGGGTCGAGCATGGTGCTGGTGGAGTCGAGCGGATCGACCGCCGGGTAGATGCCAAGCTCGGCGATCGAACGGCTGAGCACGGTGGTGGCGTCGAGGTGCGCGAAGGTGGTGGCCGGCGCCGGGTCGGTCAGGTCGTCCGCGGGCACGTAGATGGCTTGCACGCTGGTGATGCTGCCCTTGGTCGTGGACGTGATCCGCTCCTGGAGGGCCCCCATCTCCGTCGCCAGGGTCGGCTGATAGCCCACCGCGCTCGGCATGCGGCCGAGCAAGGCGCTCACCTCGCTGCCGGCCTGGGTGAAGCGGAAAATGTTGTCCACGAACAGCAGCACGTCCTGCCCCTCCTGGTCGCGGAAGTACTCGGCGACGGTCAGGGCGCTCAGGGCCACCCGGGCGCGCGCCCCCGGCGGTTCGTTCATCTGCCCGTAGATCAAGGCCGCCTTGCTGAGCACCGGCTCCCCGCTCTCGAGCTTGGACTCCATCATCTCGAGGTACAGGTCGTTGCCCTCGCGGGTGCGTTCCCCCACGCCGGCAAAGCAGCTGACGCCACCGTGCGCCTTGGCCACGTTGTTGATGAGTTCCATGATGAGCACGGTCTTGCCGACGCCGGCGCCGCCGAAGAGGCCGATTTTGCCGCCCTTCCGGTAGGGGGCCAGCAGGTCGACGACCTTGATGCCGGTTTCGAAAATCTCGACCGTGGTCGCCTGGTCGACGAAGGCGGGCGCCGGGCGGTGGATGGGGCTGGTCTGCTGGGCCGCGACGGGCCCCTTCTCGTCGATCGGCTGCCCGACGACGTTCATGATGCGGCCGAGCGTCGCCGAACCCACCGGCATCTGGATCGCCGCCCCGGTGTCCTTGACCACCGCACCGCGGACCAGGCCCTCCGTCGCGTCCATGGCGATCGCCCGCACCACCGATTCACCCAGGTGCTGAGCGACCTCGAGCACGAGATTGTCGCTCTGCCCGGAGATATTCGGGTTGGTGACGGTGAGCGCGTTGAGGATCTTCGGGAGCTTGCCCGCGGGAAACTCGACGTCCACCACCGGGCCGATGACCTGGGTCACCTTGCCGGTGAGCTGCTGGGTGGTGGTGCGCGGGGTGCTGCCGATGGCTGTGCTGAGATCGACCATGTTGTGCTCGCCTATCTTGTCGTAAGTCGGCCTGAATCTTGGGAAAAGGGCCCAGAGGCGGATGGCCCGCGGCGCGTTTAGCACGATGCGTCGGTGTCGCCAACGCACTCCTTCCCCAGCTTCGAGGAGCGAGCGGGTCGCCGGAGCCGCCGTGGGGCACGAAGCAGCCCTCGTGAGCGCCAAGACGCGGCCAGCGCTGGTGCGACGCGAAGCGCTCGGGGGTCGAACGGCCGCGGCGCCGGATTCGGCTCAGGCTGGATCGGCCAGCCGGGCCGCCCGCTGAGCGCTCACGGCTCGGAGCCGGCGCTCTCGAGGTGCACCACCGCCGGAGCCAGCCGCTGCAAGGTGGACAGGCTCCTGCTCTGCCACTTCAAGCGCGGGTTGGTGCGAAAGGACACCGTGTAGGGGCGGCCTTGGGTGTTGAGCTTGTTGATCCACACCACCAGCTCTTTCAAGCACGAAGAATTCATGAAGTAGAGCTCGGTGATGTCGAAGACCACATTCTTGGCCTGCGACTGCATCACCGCCTCGTGCAGCAGACTCAAAAACTGCGACAGCTCCCCCGCAGCTTCCATGTCTCCCGTTCCGGTGAACCGCACCGAGGGCAAGACGCCCTCGACCGGCCCCATCCAGAACTCCTCGTTGCCGAACGCCGGTACGTCGATCCGGCTCATGGGCTCCCTCCTCTCGCGAACTTGCCCTGCGCAAAGCGCGCGTTGCCCTCGACCTCGAAATCGATGGAACGCTCGGCTTCGGCGCAAAACTCGTCCCCCCTCCGCGCCACGCCCAGGACCGATCGCCTGGAAGGGAAGAAGGAGATGGTCGCGGAACAGGGCGCGTCGCTCGCGGAAGAGAACAATTGAAGAGGGCTCCAACCTTCACCAACGGCCCGCGCGGTAGCGGATTTAATGGGCTTGGCCGGATTGCCCGGCAGCCCGCGGGCCGAGTCCATACATGTCGGTGATCCGCGGATTGCCGAGATCCTCGTTGGCACCGCTCCGAATCGCGGTGCCCCCGCGGCCGCTCGGAAGCCGGCGCAGCCTGCGCCGGCGTCGCCGGACTTTGGGGCGCGGGTCGCGGCTGCTGGCGTTAAGATGCATCCCCTCGTTCCGCCCATGCCGACCGCCCGCCCCCGCCCCCGCCTGGCCCTGCTCAGCAACGATTTGCTGAGCACCTATCAAGTCGCGCTGTCCGGTGCGATCGAGCGTGCCGCGCTGGCGCGCGGCTTCGACGTGGTAGCGGTCATGGGACGCGAGATCGCTCACGAAGATCCGGCCGAGCGCGCCCAGAACGTCGTCTACGGATGGGTCTCACCGGCCGTCGTGGACGGAGCCATCGTGCTCACGGGCACGCTCGCCAACTTCTGCGGCATGGACGGGTTGAGGCGCCTCGAGCGGCAGCTCTCTCCGCTGCCCATGGTCAGCGTGGGCATCGCGCTGCCCGGCGTCCCCTCCCTCACCGTCGACAACCGCGCCGGAACCCGCGCCGCCATCGAGCACCTCATCGCCGAACACGGCTGCCGCCGCGTCGCCTACATCGCCGGCCCCGAAGGGAACGAAGAGGCACATGCCCGGCTGCTCGGCTATCGCGACGCGCTCGAAGCTCATGGTTTGGGGTACGACGAGCGGCTGGTGCGCCACGGTATGTTCAACTGGCCCACCGGCATCGCGTGCGCGCGCGAGCTGCTCGATCAAGGCCTCGAGATCGACGCCGTGGCCGCCGCCAACGACTACATGGCGCTCGCCGCCATCGACGTGCTGCGGGAGCAGGGACGCCGCGTCCCCGAGCAGGTCCGCGTGGTCGGTTTCGATAGCGGCCCGGTGGCGCGCTTCGCTCCCCGCTCGCTGACCAGCGTGGCCCAGCCCCTCGAGGCCATGGCGGGCAGCGCCGTCGACACGTTGCTCGCGCTGATGGCGGGTGAGCCCGCGCCAACCCCCGCGCCGCACCGACCCGAGCTGGACCTGCGGCAGTCCTGCGGCTGCGGGTACGCGCGGCGCACCCTCTCGGCGGCCCATCCAGGCGAGCTCGAGAGCCCCGACGCCTTCTCGCGTCGCTCCCGAGACGCGCTCCGCCGTCGCCTGCTCGGGGTCGGTGCGTCGGCGGGCAGCTGGTGGCAGGACCGCGTCGACGAGCTGCTCGACGCCCTGTCTCGCGAGCTCGCGGGTGCCCCGGGAGAGCTCGCGCACAGCGTCGAAGCCATCGCCGAACGGGCGGAGCAGGCCGGCGTCGCCGTCGAAAAGATCGGACAGGCCCTGTTGCAGGTGCAGCGCCACTTCGACGCCGCCGGCTACGGGGAGCAGCTCGCGCTCGAGCGCATGTGGGCCCAGGCGCTGGACGCCAGCTCCGCCGCCAACGTGCGCGCCGAAGGCCGGCGCGGGCTCGACCTGATCGAGCTGTTCATCCAGCTCCGCCGCACCAACCAGGCCATTTCCATCGCGCTCGAGCACCGCACGCTGGCCGACGAGCTCGCACACCGCCTGCCCAGGCTCGGGGTACGAGCGGCGTTGGTCGCGACCCTCTCCAAGGACGCTCCCGGACGCCTGCAGCCGATCTACTGCTCGGCCGGGCACGACACCGGGGGCGACTATCCGATCTCGACCCTCTGGCCCGCCGCGTTTCCAGGCCCCAATGTGCGGTCGCTCCGGGTGATGCCGCTCACGTTCAGAGACGAGGTGCTCGGGGTGCTGGCCATCGATGCCGAGGCCGACGTCTTCGTGTGCGAAAACCTGCGCGTGCAGGTGGGCGCCGCGCTCAAGCTGGGGGCGACCCATCGGCGGGTGGTCGAAGAGACCGCCGCCCGGGAGCGGCTGGCCCGGTCCGCGCTCGAAGGCGAGGTCGCGATCGCCAAGCGGATCCAGAGCGCGCTGGAGCCGAAACATCATCAGGTCCCGGGGCTCGACATCTCGGCCAGCGCCACGCCCGCCGACCAGGTCGGCGGCGACTACTACGACATCGTGCCCGTGCCTGGGGGGGCCTGGCTGGCGATCGGGGACGTGACCGGACACGGTCTGCTTTCGGGCCTGATCATGCTCATGATCCAGAGCATCCTCGGCACGCTCGTCCGACGCGACCTCGACGAGCGCCCGGGGCGCCTGGTCGCCGACCTGAACCGAGGCCTCGTCCCCAACCTGCGCGAGCGCCTCGCCCAGGACGAGTTCGCGACGCTCGTGCTGCTCCGCTACTACGGAGACGGACGCGTGCGGTTTGCTGGCGCTCATGAGTCGATCATCGTCTGCCGCGCCGCCACCGGCCGCTGCGAGCAGATCCCGACCAGCGGCGTGTGGATCGGCATCAAAGACGACATCGAGGGCGAAACCCCGGACCAGCAGCTGCAGCTCGAGCCGGGCGACCTCTTGGTGCTGTACACCGACGGTCTGATCGAAGCCCGCAACGCACAGAACGAGATGTTCGACCTGGAGCGCGTGTGCGCGCTCATCGAGGCCCACGCGCAGGCCGAGCCCGAGGCGATCCGGGCGGCGCTGCTCGAAGCCGTGCGCGCGTGGACGCCGGTGCAGCAAGACGACGTCACCTTGATCGTCGCGCGCTACACCCCATCCCCCAGCGCCAGCTGAACCAGGGGGGGAGCCGTTCGAATGACCCTCTCGAGCAGCGCGCGCCCCAGCCCTGGTCCTGCTGCTGGTCCTCCGCCGTGGACGCGACCGACCCTCGCCGGCCCCGAATCGTCGAGCTGCGTGGGCCAGGGCCACGCGGCACGCCGACGGTCCGGCGCTGCGCTGCTACTGGCCGCGCTCGCCAGCGGCGGTTGCGCTCCCGATCGCAGCGCGCGGTCGAGCCTGGACGCTTCGCTCGACCCACCTGCCAACTTCGAGCTCGACGGCAATACCTTTTGCTACGCGGGCGCCAACAACTACTACCTGATCTACAAGCCGAAGGAGATGGTCGACCACGTGTTCGAGTCGGCCAAGGCCATGAACCTGTCCGTCCTGCGCATGTGGGGGTTCATCGACATCGGCGCTCTCGACGGCAGCGTGAAGAACGTGGACCCGTTGGGTGACGGCAAGAAGGACGGCGTCTACTTCCAGCGCTGGGATCCGAAGCTCAAGAGGGTGATCCGCAACGAGGGCCCCGACGGCCTGCCGCACCTCGACTACGCGCTCGCGAAGGCGGCGGAGGCCGGCGTCAAGGTCATCCTGGTGCTCACCAACAACTGGCACGACTTCGGCGGCATCGACCAGTACGTCGCCTGGTTCGGCCGCAGCAAACACCATGAATTTTACACGGCGCCGGAGATCAAGGACGCCTACAAGGATTGGGTCCACTCCCTCGTCACCCGAAAGAACACGGTGAATGGACGCCTGTACCGGGACGACCCCACCATCTTCTCTTGGGAGCTCGCCAACGAACCTCGGTGCAAGGGCACGGGGCCCGGCGCCGAGGGCTGGACCAACCAGACCCTCGTCAGCTGGGCGGACGAGATGAGCACGTACATCAAGTCGCTCGATCCGAACCATATGGTGTCCGTCGGTGATGAGGGCTTCTTGAACCGCGGCGGCCAGCACTGGACGTACCAGGCGTACGACGGGGTCGATCACGAAGCGCTCACCCGGCTGCCAAACGTCGATTTCGGCACCTTCCACATGTACCCCGATCATTGGGGGACCGAGCCCGGCTGGGACAGGCGGTGGATCGTCGACCACCTGAAGGTGGCCCGACAGCTCGGCAAACCGACCGTCCTCGAGGAGTACGGCCTCCAGGTCACGCGCGACCCGCAGGATCGCATCGTCCGCGGCCTGGACCAGCGGCTCGACCGCTACACCCAGTGGAACGACGCGATGCTGACGGGCGGCGGCAACGGGACCCTGGTGTGGATGCTGGCGGGCATCGACGTCCTGTCCCCGAATGCGTTCGGCTACTACGAAGACCACGACCGCTACACCGTCTATCCCGGCGACGAGACGGCTCGCCTGCTCGCCGACCACGCCGATCGCTTCGCGACCAGCGCCGTCGCCTGTCGCCAAGGTGTGCCGGCCAGCGGCGATCCCTCGCCATTCGTGCGGGTCGTACGCCCCCCCGGCCCCATCGCAAGCTCCGCCGCCTCCCCAAGCGCGATCCGATAGGCCACCGCTCCCCTCCGACCATCCATCCCCCGAGAGCCCCCCCCCGCCCAGGCCGAAGGGCTGTCCCGTCGCCGGAAGCCCTTCGGTCATCCACGGGCACGGACACGGAACGGGCACGGGCACGGACACGGAACGGGCACGGGCAAAGGTTGGCCCACCCCACCCGCGCGAGCGATAGCGAGCGCTCCCCTACCCGCG